>DASTNU010000451.1:0-3233 GCA_035720605.1 Longimicrobium sp.
CGATCTTGCTCGCCGCCGCGGCGGTGGCGCTCGCGGCGGGTTCCGCGGGGGCGCAGGCCACCATTCGGCCGGGGATGACGACGGACCAGGTGCGCGCCACCTTCGGCGCGCCGGCCACGTCCCGCGCCGCGGGCGACTGGACGTACTGGTACTACCACAACGGCTGCCCGGTGCGCTGCGGCAGCGACGACGTGGTGTTCTTTCAGCACGACCGCGTGGTGGCCGCCGTCCTGCGCACGGCGCGCCGCCGCTTCGCCGGGCCGGCGGCCGACGAGGCGATCTCGCGCGCGGAAGGCGGGGCCACGGGGGTGGGCAGCGAGCAGCGAGTGAACGACGCGCCCGCCGGCCAGGGTCCCGCGCGCGTCGGCGGGGTGCGGGTGGATGGCGCGCAGCCCGCCGCCGAGGTGATCATCACCCCCGCGCGCCCCACGGACGAGGACCGCGACCGCCCGCAGGCCCGCGAGGGGCGGCCGGGCGAGCCCTCCACCATCACCATCAGCAGCCCGGAGAACGCCGAGGCCGCCACGGTGGTCACCCCCGTCCGCTCGGACCCCGCGCCGGCGGAGAACCCGCCCGCGGTGGACGCCGGGCCGCTGCCCACCGCCGAGCCCGCGCCCACGGGACGCGACGCGGGGCCGCTGGGCAACATCCTGGGCGAGCCGGCGCCCGCGGCGAACACGGAGGCGGCCGACACGCAGGGGCAGACGTCCATCGACCGCAAGAACGAGCGGAACGTGCGGGACCGGCAGAACGAGGTGACGGCCACCGAGCGCGCCCGCCGCAACGACCGGCCGCGGAATCCATAACAGAAGTGCGTGAGTGCGTTGGTGCGTGAGTGCGGGAGTCCGGATCCCCGCACTCACGCTGCTTTCGGCACCGAACCACTCACGCACTAACGCACTCACGCACTCACGCACTATGCCCATCTCCAGACCCGGCGACCCGCAGATCACCCCCGAGCTCGTGGCCGACCACGGGATCAGCAACCACGAGTACGCGCTGATCCTCGGCATCCTGGGCCGCGAGCCCACGTACACGGAGCTGGGCGTGTTCAGCGCCATGTGGAGCGAGCACTGCGGCTACAAGAACAGCAAGCCGCTGCTCAGAAAGCTGCCGACGCAGGCGCCGTGGGTGCTGCAGGGGCCGGGCGAGAACGCCGGCGTCATCGACGTGGGCGACGGGCTGGCGGTGGCCTTCAAGATCGAGTCGCACAACCACCCCAGCGCCGTGGAGCCGTACCAGGGCGCGGCGACGGGGGTGGGCGGCATCCTGCGCGACGTCTTCACCATGGGCGCGCGCCCCATCGCCTGCCTGAACTCCCTGCGCTTCGGAGAGATCGACGGCGACGACGCGGACCGGGTGCGCTACCTCTTCGCCGGCGTGGTGAAGGGGATCGGCGACTACGGCAACTGCGTGGGGATCCCGACCGTCGCGGGCGAGGTGTACTTCGACGGCGCGTACGAGGGGAACCCGCTGGTCAACGCCATGGCCATCGGGCTGATGAAGAAGGAGGAGCTCATCCGCGGCGTGGCGTCCGGGGTCGGCAATCCCATCATGGCGGTGGGATCCAAGACGGGGCGGGACGGCATCCACGGCGCCACCTTCGCCTCCGCCGAGCTCAGCGAGGAGAGCGAGGCCAAGCGGCCGATGGTGCAGGTGGGCGATCCCTTCACCGAAAAGCTGCTCCTGGAGGCGTCGCTGGAGCTCATCCGCAGCGGCCACATCGTCGGCATCCAGGACATGGGCGCGGCGGGGCTGGTCTCCTCCTCCACCGAGATGGCGGCGCGCGGGGGCACGGGGGTGGACATCGAGATCACCCTCGTCCCCGTCCGCGAGAAGGGGATGACGCCGTACGAGATCCTGCTCAGCGAGACGCAGGAGCGCATGCTGGTGGTGGCGAAGGAGGGGCGCGAGGAGGACGTGCGCGCCATCCTGGGCCGCTGGGACCTGGACGCGGAGGTCATCGGCCACGTGACGGACACGGGGCGCTACGTGATCCGCGAGAACGGCGCCGTGGTCGTCGACATCCCCGGCGAGCCGCTGGTGGACGCCTGCCCCACCTACACCCGCGAGGGGCGCGAGGCGGCGGAGATCACCGCGGCGCGGGCGGAGGACCTCTCGTCGCTCCAGCCGCTGCCGGACGAGGCGGACCCCACCTGGACGCTGCGCCGGCTGCTCGATTCGCCCACCATCGCCAGCAAGCGCTGGGTCTACGAGCAGTACGATTCCACGGTGCGGACGAACACCGTCGTGGGCCCGGGGAGCGACGCGGCGGTCATCCGGCTGCGGGGCACGCGCAAGGCCATCGCGGCCACGGTGGACTGCAACGCGCGCTACGTCTACCTGGACCCCTACCGCGGCGGGCAGATCGCCGTGGCCGAGGCGGCGCGCAACCTGGCGTGCAGCGGCGCGCTGCCGCGCGCGGTGACCGACAACCTGAACTTCGGCAACCCGCTCAAGGCGGAGGTCTACCACCAGCTGGCGGAGTCGCTGCGCGGCATCGGCGAGGCGTGCGCGGCGTTCGAGACGCCGGTCACGGGCGGCAACGTCTCGCTCTACAACGAGAACCCCCGCGGCGCCATCTACCCCACCCCCACCATCGGGATGGTGGGGGTGGTCGAGGACGTGGCGCACGTCACTACCAGCGCCTTCCGGCAGGCGGGCGACGCCATCGTCCTCCTGGGGCGCAACACCGGCGAGATCGGCGCCAGCGAGTACCTGAAGGCCATTCACGGCCGCGTGGCCGGCGGCGCGCCGGCGATCGACCTGCGCGCCGAGCGCGCGCTGCAGCAGGCGCTGCTGGCGATGATCCACGCGGGCCGGGTGCACTCCGCGCACGACTGCGCCGAAGGCGGCCTGGCCGTCGCGCTGGCGGAGAGCGCCATCGCCGATCCCGCGGCGCCGCTGGGGGTGGAGGTGGAGCTGGACGACGACCTGCCCCCGCACGCCCTGCTCTTCGGCGAGGCGCAGGGGCGCGTGGTGGTCAGCTGCGCGGACGGAGACGTGGACGGCGTTCTGCGCGTGGCGGAGGCCCACGGCGTTCCCGCGCGGCGCATCGGCACGGTGGGGGCACCCTTCGGCACCTTCGCGGTGCGCACCCGCGGCGGGACGATCGAGGCGCCGGCGTCGGAGCTGGCGGAGATCTACGAATCCGCCATCCCGCGGCGCATGGAAGGGAGCCCCGCCGACGTGGAGACCTCGCTGGAGTCCACCGTGCAGCACGGGCAGGAGTG
>DASTNU010000452.1:0-4394 GCA_035720605.1 Longimicrobium sp.
GGTCCTCGTCGCCATCGTCTTCAGCTTCGCGCTGGACCCCACGGTGCGCTCGCGCGACATCGCCGGCGCCATGCTGTGGGTGACGGTGCTGTTCGCGGGAACGCTGGGGCTGGGGCGCAGCTTTGCGCTGGAGCGCGAGGCCGACGCGCTGACGGGGGTGCTGGTGTCGCCGGCGCCGCGCGGGGCGGTGTTCCTGGGCAAGTGGCTGGCGAACCTGCTGATCGTGCTGGCGGTGGAGGCGGTGGTCTTTCCCGTGTACGCGCTGTTCTTCGGGCTGCGATTCGCGGGGGCGCTGGGGGGGCTGGCGCTGGTGGTCTTCCTGGCGACGGCCGGGTTCATGGCGCTGGGAACGCTGTTCGCCGCCATCGCCGCGCACACGCGCCTGGGGGAGACGCTGCTTCCCATCCTGCTGCTGCCACTGCTGATCCCGGTGGTGATCTTCGCCGCCAGCGCCACGCAGCGGTTGCTGGCGGGGCGGCCGCTGGCGGAGGTGGAGGGCAGCCTGCGGATGCTGCTGGCGTTCGACCTGGTCTTCCTCTTCGTCTGCACGGCCGCGTTCGGCGCGGCGGTGGAGGAGTAGGACGGACGGTCGGCGAATCCGCGTGCGTCGGCGATCATCGTCGCGGACCGCTGCCCGAGCGAACGAAACAGCGGGGAATCGCGCAGGCCGCCCGCGGGAGCACGGGACCGCAAACACCGCGGCGGGCTGCGGCGACACACGATATCTTGAGATCGAGCATGAGCAGTCCAAACGTGCCGGTGGAATCCGGGTCGATGAAAGGGGTCCGCCGCTGGTCGGTGGGCCTCGGCTTTCTCGCCGCGGCCACGCTGGTCCTGAGCTTCTGGATGATCTTCTTCTACGCGCCCACCGAGCGCGAGATGGGGATCGTGCAACGCATCTTCTACGTGCACGTGCCGTCGGCGTGGGTGGCGTTCATGGCGTTCGGCATCGTGGCGCTCTGCTCGCTGGGCTACCTGTGGCTCAAGGACCCGCGGCTGGACGCCATCTCCGTGGCCGCGGCGGAGCTGGGCGTGGTCTTTACCACCATCGTGCTCATCACCGGCCCGCTGTGGGGGAAGATCGCGTGGGGCGCGTGGTGGGTGTGGGAGCCGCGGCTCACGCTCACGCTGCTGCTGTGGTTCATCTACGTGGGATACTTCATCCTGCGCGGCGCCACCGACAGCCCGGAGCGCGGCAAGCGCTTCGCGGCCATCCTGGGCGTGGTGGGGGCGGTGGACATCCCGCTCATCCACATGAGCGTGCAGTGGTTCCGCAGCCAGCACCCCCAGCCGGTGGTGATGAAGCCCGAGGGCCCCACCGCCGCACCCGAGATCATCCAGACGCTGCTGGTGTCGCTGCTTGCGTTCACGCTGCTCTTCTTCTCGCTGCTGCTGGCCCGCTACGTGGTGCAGCGGCTGCAGGAGCGGGTGGATGCCCTGCGCTTCGGCGCCACGCTGCGTTCCGGCACGTCCGCTTCCCAGGGAGTTACCGTCTGATGCGTTCCATCCGGATCGTCCTGTTCACGTTCGCCGCCCTCGCCGCCCTCGCCGCCGTCCCCGCGGCGCCGACTTCGCTCGCTACGCAGGAGACCTCCATCGCGCCGGCCGAGGCGGCGGCTCCGTCATCGGCCGCGCCCGCCGCCGACGCGGGCGCGTCCACGCTGCCGCGCTACGCGCCCCCGCGCACGCTGCGGGCGTATACGCACGTGTTCGCGGCGTTCACGGTCGCGTGGGTGCTGCTCTTCGGCTACGTCGTGTTCCTCGCGCGCAAGTTCCGCCGCGTGGAGGAGCAGGTGGAGGCCCTCGCGCGTTCATAGGCCCGAGGCCGCGTCCCCACCAGGCTGGATGAAGACGAGCCACCCCGGCAGCGCGGGGTGGCTCGTCCCACAGGAATCAACGGCGTTCGTCGCGGCACGAGAAGCCATATCCCCCGTAGCCGCGACTGTCGGCCCCTTCCAGCTCCTGATCCCGGCTTCCGGGCCTGCCGGTTTCTGGCGGTACGCTTGACAGCGGGCGCACCCAAGTGTACAGTGTGCCCACCCGTGGCCGCACGTAACGGGCCGTCGCGTTTACCTCCGCACATCGCAGTGCCGTATTGCCGCCGGGCGCACGGGGCGCCGGGATGGGGTGGGATGGGCCCTTGACGAAGTGGGGTACCGTGTACTACATTTCCGAGCAGTTCAGGGGAGAGTGGCTGGAGTTCGTGCACCTCGCGCTGTTCGAGCGCTCCCGGAAGGGCGTGCTTACGGATGCCGAGGTCAAGGCGGTAGAGGACGAACTGCTGGTGAACCCGCGAGCCGGTGCCGTGATGGTGAACACCGGCGGGGTGCGCAAGATTCGCGCGGCGCAGGAGCAGCGCGGAAAAAGCGGAAGCGCGCGGGTGGCGTACCTGTACGTCGAGGAGCAGGCGACGGTCTACTTCATCCTCGCCTTTCCCAAGAACGTGCAGGGCAACCTGACCGCCGAGCAGAAGAAGCAGGTGCGCGCGGTGGTGGCGCAGATCCGGCAGGAGCCGTGGCCGCGCAGGCGGCCCGCGCAGTTCGCGAGGTTGAACTGAGGAGAGCTGAAATGGCCCGCAAGAACGACGATGCCGTGATGGTCACCGACCAGAACTTCGGCGAGCTGCTCATCGAGGGGCTGCAGGAGGCGCTCGACGTCCGCCGCGGCCGTGCGCAGCCCGCGCGGCGCGTGCGGCGCATGACCGCGCGCGAGGCGGTGGTGCACCCGCCACGGCAGTACGAGGGGGCGCGGATCCAGCGCATTCGCGAGGGGATGGGGCTGTCGCAGCGCGTCTTTGCGCAGGTGCTCAACGCCAGCACGGAGACCGTCAAGGCGTGGGAGCAGGGGAAGCGGCAGCCGGAGGGGATGGCGCTGACCCTCCTGGAGCTGGCCGAGACGCACCCCGAAGCGCTGATGGCGCGGGTGCAGATCCGGGGGAACGGCGGCTCGCGGCGCCGCAGCGGCGAGTAGCGGCCCACGTCGTCGTGCATCGACGATGAAGCCGTCCCGGCGTGCCAGGATGGCCTTTCGCGTCAAAACTAGGCCTTCCGGTTCGTCTCTTCGCGCCTTTGCGTCGGAAGGCATGCCGCACGCCTGACGCCCGCCATCCTTCATCCATCCCACCGATGCCGTTCATGCGTACGATCTCCGCTCGCCTGCTGGCCGCGCTCGCCATCGCCGCCTCCGCCGCCCGGACGGAGGAGTGCGCCGCGCAGCCCGTCCCCGCGAACCCCGGCTTCGAGGAGGGCGCGCCGGCGCTCACCGGGTGGAGCTTTCCGGAGTCGCCCGCGCACGCCGTCGCGCTGGACTCGGTGGATGCGCACCAGGGGCGCTGGGCCGCGCGGGTGACCGGCCAGCCCGGCGGCGAGGCGGGCGACTTCGGCAACCTGTCGCAGCTCGTGGACGCGGCGCCGTACCGGGGCAAGCGCGTGCGCTATCGCGCGTGGGTGCGCACGGAGATGCCGCCGGGGATGAACCGCGCGGGGCTCTGGTTCCGGGTGGACCGGGCGAGCGGCTCCGTGGGGTTCTTCGACAACATGTCCGCGCGGCCCATCACGGGGCGCACGGGGTGGCAGGCGTACGAGATCGTGGGGAACGTGTCGCCCGACGCGCGGCGCATCATCGTCGGGATGCTGGTGTTCGGGGCGGGGCAGGCGTGGCTGGACGACGCCTCGCTGGAGGTGGTGGGAGACGTGCCGGCGGCGGAGGCGGCGCGGCCGCTGACGCCGCGCGGGCTGGAGAACGTGGCCGCGTTCGCGCGGCTGCTGGGCTACGTGCGCTACTTCCACCCCAGCGACCAGGCGGCGGCCACGGACTGGAACGCGTTCGCGTGGGCGGGGGTGCGGGCGGTGGAGGGGGCGGCCGACGCGCGGCGGCTGGCGGCGGTGCTGGACTCCCTCTTCACCCCGATCGCGCCGGCCATCGCCATTCACACGGGCGAGCTGGGTTCCGTGGCCGGGTCGGCCACCGCCCCGCCGCGCGGCGATTCCTCGCGCGTGGTGTGGTGGCGCCACTACGGCGTGGGGACGGGGAGCCAGCGCTCCATCTACCGAAGCACGCGCGCCTCGCTGCCCCTGGCGGACGGTCCGCTTCCCGATTCCGTCCCCGATCCGTGGCAGCCGCTGCGGGTGGCGCTCGGCGGCGGGGTGAGCGCCATCGTCCCGCTGGCGCTGTACGCGGACGCGGGTGGCACCTATCCCCGGGCAGCCGCCCCGAGCACGCCGCCGCCCGCCACGCCCGGCACCGGCGACGACCGCGCGACGCGGCTGGCGGCGGTGGCGCTCGCGTGGAACCTGTTCCAGCACTTCTACCCGTACTTCGAGGAGACGAAGGCGGACTGGCCCGCGGCCCTCTCCGAGGCCGTGACCGCGGCCGCGACCGACCCCGACGCGGCG
>DASTNU010000453.1:0-3149 GCA_035720605.1 Longimicrobium sp.
CACCGTCTTCCCCTCGCGCTCCACCGCCGTCTGCGCGAACGCCACGACGATCTCGCTGAACGAGCCGTTGCCGATCCAGATCTTGCTGCCGTTCAGGATCCACGAGCCATCGTCCTGCCGCACCGCGCGTGACCGGATTCCCGCCGCGTCGCTCCCCGCCTCCGGCTCCGTGAGCGCGAACGAGGCCATCCACTCCCCCGTGGCGGCTCGCGGCAGATAGAGCGCCTTCTGCGCCTCCGTCCCCGCCAGCTGGATGCCCTTGATCCCGATCGACAGGTGCACGCCCAGCATGATCCCCAGCCCCGCGTCGAAGCCGGTGATGTACTCGAACACGCGGCAGTACGCGCTCTGCGACAGCCCCATCCCGCCGTGTTCGCGGGGGATGGAGATGCCGAACAGCCCCATCCGCTTCAGGTCGTCGATGGCCTCCTGCGGGATGCGCTCGTTCTCGTCGATCCACTCGCGGTCCAGGTTGGCCTCGCAGTACGCGCGCACCCGCTCGATGAGCTCCGTCACCAGCCCGTCCTCCTGGTCGCTGATGCGCGGGTAGGGGAACAGGATGGAATCGTCGATGGTCCCGTGGAACAGCTCGCGTGTCAGGGACGGCTTCTGGTCGGCCATGGCGCTTCGTTGCCGGCTGCGGGGGCGCGTGGAGAGATTCGCTTGGCTGACGCCGTGCAGATGCCGCGCCGGGCGGGGTGGCGAGCCGGGCGACGGGGACCGGCAGCTGAAAACGGCAGGGCCTCACACGGAGGCAACGGAGTCAGCGGAGTCGTTTCTCCGCTGCCTCCGTTGCCTCTGCGTGAGGCTTTCTTTCGTTCAGTCGCGGCGATCGATCGCGCGGGAAGCGGCGAGGCCCAGGGCGCGCACCGCGTCGCCCAGCGCGGCGAAGCGGGGGTCGGGCGCCAGGCCGGCCCTGTGGCGGGCGTAGATCTGCTGCGCGATGCCGGCCACCTTCACCAGGCCGTACACGTACAGCAGCGTGGGGTCCGGCACGGCGCGGCCGCTGCGCGCCTCGTACCGCGCCACCACCTCGTCGCGGCGCAGGCAGCCGGGGTGCAGCGAGGCCGTGGGCGGGCTCAGGCGCTGCAGCTCGTCGGGATCGTCCGGCTGCACCCAGTAGCCCAGCGTGGTGCCCAGGTCCAGCAGCGGGTCGCCCACCGTCGCCATCTCCCAGTCCAGCACGGCCAGGATGCGCGACAGCTCCACCGGGTCCAGCACCAGGTTGTCGAACTTGAAGTCGTTGTGCACCAGCGACGGCCCGTGGTCCGGCAGCCCGGCCGCCACCCGCTCCCCCAGCCACGCGATCGCGCGCTCCAGCGCGGGATGGTCGTCCGTGCGGGCGGCGTGGTAGCGCTTGATCCACCCGCCGATCTGCCGCGCCGCGTACCCCGGCCCGCGGTCCAGGTCCGCCAGCCCCGCGGCCACGTGGTCCACCCGGTGGATGTCGGCCAGCGCATCCACCAGCGTCTCGCTCAGCCCCCGCGCGGCGCTGTCGGAAAGCGCCGCCAGCTCGTCGGGGCGGCCGCGGAGGATGACGCCGCGCACCCGCTCCATCACGTAGAACGGCGCGCCGGGCACCTGCGGATCTCCGCAGAACGCCAGCGGACGCGGCACGCGCCCGTACACCGGGTGCAGCCCGCGGAGAATGCGGTACTCGCGCTCCATGTCGTGCGCCACGCCGCCGGGCGCGCCGCGCGGAGGGCGGCGCAGCACCAGCTCCGGCGCATCCGGCCCCTCGCCGCCGCGCAGCAGGTAGGTGAGGTTGCTGTACCCGCCGCCGAACTGCTCCACCGCCAGCGGCCCCGTGGACGCGGCGGTGAACTGCGGCACCTCCGCCGCCAGGAACCGCTCCAGCGCCGCCGTGTCCAGCTCCTGCCCCTGGCGCACCGGCCGCGCGTGGTCCGGCTGCAGCGTCGCGTTCATGGGATGCGGATTATCGATGATGGATGTTCGGCGGGGTGGGGCTGATGATCTGCCGTCAGCCGCGGCCGCGCGGCATGCCGTAGCGCTGCAGGATGCGCTTGCCCAGCGCGGACTTGTGCACCTCGTCGGGGCCGTCGTAGATGCGGGCGGCGCGTTCGTGGCGGTACCACCAGGCCAGCGGCGTCTCGTCCGTCATCCCCAGCGCGCCGTGTACCTGGATGGCGCGGTCCAGCACCCGCCCCAGCACGCCGGCCACGTGGAACTTGATGGCCGAGACCGCGTCGCGCGCGGCGTGCTGGCCGCCGCGGTCGATCTGCGCCGCCGCGTCCAGCACCAGCAGCCGCGCCGCGTCGATCTCCGCGCGGCTCTCCGCCACCCAGAACTGCACCGCCTGCTGCCGCCCCAGCGGCTCGCCCGGCGCCAGCTCGCGCTCCGCCGCCCGCGCGCACATCAGGTCGAACGCGCGCTCGCAGATGCCGATCCACCGCATGCAGTGATGGATGCGCCCCGGCCCCAGCCGCTCCTGCGCCAGCGCGAACCCCGCGCCCTCCGCGCCCAGCCGGTCCTCCACCGGCACCCGCACGCCGGTGAAGCGCACCTCCGCGTGGCTGGCCCAGCCGCCGCCCGCCTCGCCCATCACCGGCAGGTTGCGGACGATCTCCACGCCCGGCGCATCCATCGGCACCAGGAGCATGCTGGCGCGCTCGTGCGGCCGCGGCGCATCCGGACTGGTCACCGCCATCACGATGGCGAACGCCGCCCCGTCCGCGGAGCTGGTGAACCACTTGTGGCCGTCCAGCACGTATACGTCGCCGTCCCGCGCCGCCGTCGTCGACAGGATCACCGGGTTGGACCCCGCGTGCTCCGGCTCCGTCATCCCGAAGCAGCTGCGCGCCTGGCCGGCGGCGAGCGGGCGCAGCCAGCGCTCCCGCTGCCCGGCCGTGCCGTGCGCGTGCAGCAGCTCCATGTTCCCCATGTCCGGCGCCTGCACCCCGAACGCGTAGTGCCCGGCGATCCAGCGCCCCAGCTCCTCGCTCACCCGCGCGAACTCCAGGAGCGTGAGCCCCATCCCGCCCCACTCGCGCGGCACCGCCGGCGCCCACAGCCCCGCCGCCTGGACGTCCCGGCGCAGCGCGTCCAGCTCCGGCTCCACCGCCTTCCAGCCCTCCAGCAGCATCCGCCGCTCCAGCACCGGCATCCGCTCCGCCAGGAACGCACGGACG
>DASTNU010000454.1:0-2772 GCA_035720605.1 Longimicrobium sp.
CGGGACGGTGTGGATGGACGCGGCGCATCGCGCGCCGAGCTCACGCCGCCCGTCCGCCCGGTGCCCCGCGCGGCGGCACTGCCCGCGCCCGACCCGGCGACGGCGCATCGATCCGCTGCTCCCGGACTGGACGGCCAGCCATCACCGGCGCGCCGGCGGGAAACGGGCGACCGGCATCTCGCAGCGGATGCGGGGTCGGGACGCGCGGCATCCACGGATCACGCTGTCGATACGACGGTTCACGCTGCGCATCCCGCCGCGCCCACAGCTGCGACCACCGCCGCGTCCTCGCATTCACCCGCGGCCCCGGCTCCGACGCGTGCGGGGCACCCCGGGCTCGCGGATGCGCTGGGCGCGGCGCTGCGGCGGGTAGATGCGCTCGCCCGGCGGGTGATGGCGGCGGGAGGACGGAATCCTGGTGCAGACGGTTCTTCTACGGGGCAGCGCGGAGTCTCGGCCGGGTCTTCCGCACAGCAGGCGGATCCGCTCGGCGGGGCGATGCGCCGGGTGAATGCGCTCGCCCGGCGGGTGATGGACGCCGATGGGCGGGGGTTCGACGCCAGCGCGGGCGCCGCGGAGGATTCGCGGGACGCGTCCGGATCGTCGCTGGCGGGGCGGACGGATGCGCTGGGCGGCGCGATGCGGCAGATGGATGCGCTCGCCAGCCGGGTGATGTCCGCGGGTGCGCCCCGGGCGCCGGCGCGGACGGCATCCATCGAGGTGCCGCAGGGCGCGGGCGCCGCGCCGGAGCCGCGGGTGCACGCCCCCGCCCCGCCGGCGGACCCCTTCGCCGCGTGGGGAACCCCGGCGGAGCGCGCAGGCGGACGTACGGAATCCACCGCATCCCATGGAGCCGGCCCCGCGCCGGAGCCCGCGGCCGGCAACCCGTTCGCCGCGCGGCCCGCGCCCTTCGCGCCGGACCCGGCCGCCCGCGCACTGACGCGCTCACGCACTGACGCACTCACGCACTCCCCGCCCGACGCCCTCGCCTGGAGCGCGTGGGACGCGGACGCGGCGGCGGGCCCGGTGCTGGATCCCGACGCCCTGGCGTCGCTGGTCAACGACGCGCTTGTGGAGCAGGCGCGGCTGAACGGAGTCGACCTCTCGTGATCGCGAAGCCGATGCTGGGCGACTGGGAGATCCCGCGCATCGAGGGGATCCGCACGCTGGAGCGCCGGGACTTCGTGGAGCTGCCGGTGCCGGGGCGCGTGGGGAGCGTCTTCCAGGACCTGAACAGCGCGCCCACGCGCATCGCCATCACCGGCAGCCTGTTTGGGGACGAGAAGCGCGACGAGTTCCTTGAGGCCGTGCGCGGCCAGTTCCGCGAGGGGCTCCCCGTGACCTTCGTCGCCGACATCGTGACCGCGACGGAGGTGCAGCACGTGATCGTGGACACGCTGGAGTTCCGCGAGAACGCGCACCGGCCGGACGAGACGCACTACCTGATCGTGCTGCGCGAGAGCCCGCCGCCGCCCCCGCCGCCGGACATGCTGGGCGGGCTGGACACCGGGCTGCTGGACATGGCCGCCGGCTTCATGGACACCATCACCGGCGCGCTGGGGGCGCTGGAAGGGCTGGGGAGCATCCCCGACGTGGGGGACCCGACGCCGCCGATCACCGGGGCGCTGGACGGCGTGACCGCCGCCACCTCCGGCCTGGACGCCGCCATGGGCCCGCTGCGCGGCATCTTCGTCTGATCGAGCCGACCACCGAATCGACGCACTCACGCACTCACGCACTAACGCACTAACGCACTAACGCACTCACGCACTTTCGCACTCTCGCACTCTCGCACTTCCTCCCATGCCCGAAGCCTCCATCCACGTCTCCATCGAAGGCCTGAGCGGCGCCCTCTCGGGGGTGACGGCGCTGCTGGGCGCGCCCGGCGGCGACGCACCGGGGACGGGGCTGGCCGGCGGCGCGGCCGAGGTCTCGGTGACGCCCGCCGCGCGCATGGACGGCTTCGGCGTGGACCTGACGGCGCGGCTCTCCGGCACCCTGACCTTCGACGCCGGGGGCATCACCGGCGCGGGGGAGATGTTCGCCACCCTGCGCGGCGCCGCCACCACCCCGCCCACCGACGCGCTGGCCGGCTTCGGCGCGCAGATCACCGCGGCGGGGACGGCGTTCGACACCGGCTTCATCGGCCGGCTGACGGAGGCGGCCGAGGCGGTGCGCGGGCTGGTGGAGGGGATCCCGCAGAACCCCACCGCCGTGGTGAGCGCGCTGCTGGACCAGATCCTGGCCGTCCTGGGCACCCTGAACGGACCCGAGGCCGAGGCGATCCGCGCCTGGATCCAGTCGCTGCAGGAGCAGCACGCCCAGCTGATGCCGCTGATCGAGGAGGCGATGGAGGCGGAGGACCCCGCCGCGCTGGTGCTGGACGTCTTTCGCCGCGCGCTGGAGGGGACGCTGGAGGTGTTCGGCTACGGCGAGGTGCGGCGCTTCGTGGCGGACCTGGACCGCCTCTCCGCCGGCCTCGTCCCCGCCCCGGCGCTGCAGGCGCTGGGGACGGCGGGCGCCGGGCTGGAGGGCGCGTACGCCACCCTGGTCGGCCTCGTCGGCGCCGACATCGTGGAGTACCGGCAGGCGGTGGTGGACGCGGCCGCCGCGCTGAACCAGGTGAACGACGCCTTCCGCGCCGTGGCCGGCGTGCTGAACCGCGTGGCCACCACCCCCATGCTGCAGCCCGGCGCCCTGGAGGCGTGGCTGCGCGCGCGGATGGACGAGGCGCTGGGCGTGCGCGTGCACGAGGTGCAGCGCATCGACGAC
>DASTNU010000455.1:0-4948 GCA_035720605.1 Longimicrobium sp.
GCTGACTCTGCGTGAGGTTCTTTCCTTCTCGGGTCTGGTATAATCCAGTGGATTGCGCGCCTTGTGCTCACGGCTGGCACAAGGTGCGCGCTCGCATTCGTGGCTGGCGTGGCACGCAGAAAATCTGCGAAATTGATGGACTCGACGTGTTATGTCAAAACTAGGCGGCGAAGGTGCTGGGCACCAATCAGCCTGCCGTCAGCGACCTGATGCGCGGGAAGATGTCCAAGTTCTCGCTGGAGCGGCTGATCGCGTTCCTCAACGCGCTGGGGCAGGACGTGGAGATCAGCTTCAGGGAACGTCCGGCGGAGCGTGAAGGCCCCAGGCTGGTCGTGAACACGGCGGACTGATCCCTGTACCGCAAGCACCGGGAATCCGAGCGAAGCGCCCGTCCTCCGCGTGGAGAGCGGGCGTTCGTGCGTCCCCGCGCGCCTGGAATCGGCAGGTCGTACGAACATTGCGGATGCGGTCCATCCCGCCGCCGCTTGGAACGCGGCGCGGGATGGTGCGTCCTGAACGGGAGGAGAGTGCGGATGAGCTCGTCGGAAAGGTCGGTGTCGGTGTGGGAGGCCACGGTGCCGCAGCGCACGTTCGCGCCGCTGGCGGGAGATGCCGAAGCGGACGCGTGCGTGGTGGGCGCGGGGATCGCCGGGATGACGGCGGCGTACCTGCTGGCGAAGGCGGGGCGGCGGGTGATCGTGCTGGACAAGACCAGCGTGGGCGGCGGCGAGACGGGGCAGACCACCGCGCACCTGAGCAGCGCGCTGGACGACTACTTCCACGTGCTGGAGAAGGTGCACGGAGAAAAGGGGGCGCGCCTCGCCTTCGAGAGCCACCAGGCGGCGATCGAGCAGATCGGCCGGATCGTGGCGGACGAGGGAATCGACTGCGACTACGTGCGGGTGGACGGCTACTGGTTTCGCGCGCCGGGCGACGGCCACGCGCCGGACTTCCTGGAAAGGGAGCGCGACGCCGCCCGGCGCGCCGGTGCACCGGTGGAGCTGGTGGAGCGCATCCCCGGCGTGCCCTTCGACAGCGGGCAGGCGCTGCGCATCGCCGGGCAGGGGCAGTTCCACGCCCTGAAGTACCTTTCCGGGCTCGCCGACGCCATCCAGCGTCTCGGCGGCCGCATCCACACGGGGAACCTGGTGACGGAGGTGGAGGGCGGCCCGCGTCCAACGGCGAAGGGCGACGGCTTCTCCGTCGCGGCCGGCGCGGTCGTGGTCGCGACCAACCCGCCGGTGCACGACCGCTTCGCCATCCACACCAAGCAGGCGCCCTACCGCACCTTCGTGATCGCGGGGCGGGTGCCGGCCGGGACGGTGCAGCCGGCGCTGCTGTGGGACACCCTGGAGGCGTACCACTACGTGCGCACGCAGCCGGTGGAGGGCGACCCGTCGCAGGCGTGGGTGCTCGTGGGGGGCGAGGACGTGAAGCAGGGGCACGCCGACGACCACGAGCGGCGCTTCGCCAGCCTGGAGGCGTGGGCGCGGCCGCGCTTCGGCATCCGGCAGGCGGAGCTGCGCTGGTCGGGGATGGTGATGGAGCCGTTCGACTACCTGGCCTTCATCGGGCGGGACCCGGCGGGGCGCGACAACGTGTACGTCCACACCGGCGACAGCGGGCAGGGGATGACGCACGGCACCCTCGGCGGGATGCTGGTCACGGACCTGATCCTGGGGCGCCCCAACGAGTGGGAGACGCTGTACGATCCGTCGCGCAGGACGCTGTCGCTGGACTCGGTGAGGGAGTTCGCCAGGGAGAACGTGGACGTGGCGGCGCAGTTCGCCAAGTACTCGCCCACCTTCCGGGACGCGGGGAGCGCGGACGAGGTGGCGCCGGGAACGGGCGCGGTGATCCAGCGCGGCCGGCACAAGGTGGCGGTCTACCGCGACGAGCAGGGGGTGGCGCACGAGATGTCCGCCGCGTGCACGCACCTGCAGTGCATCGTCCGCTGGAACAGCGAGGAGAAGAGCTGGGACTGTCCCTGCCACGGCTCGCGCTTCGGCCCCACGGGCGAGGTGCTCACCGGGCCCGCCATCTACCCGCTGCCGCGGCTGGACGGGGGTGGGGCGTGAGCCGTATCCGCGTGGTGCTGCTGGACGTGGACGGGACCCTGATCGACAGCAACGACGCGCACGCGCAGGCCTGGGTGGAGGTGGGGCGGGAGTTCGGGTTCGACATCGACTTCGCCCACGTGCGCCGGCTGATCGGGATGGGTGGAGACAAGGTGCTGCCGGCCCTGACGGGGCTGCGGGAGGACGATCCACCCGGCGAGCGGATCCTGGAGCGGCGGGGCGAGATCTTCCGCACCACCCGTCTGCCGACGCTGAAGCCGTTTCCCTGCGCGCGCGAGCTGCTGGAGCGGCTGCGGGCCGACGGCTACACGCTGGCGGTGGCCACCTCCGCCAGCAGCGAGGACGTGGACGGACTGCTGGAGCAGGCGGGGATCCGCGACCTGATCGAGGAACAGGCCTCGTCCGGCGACGCGGACGAAAGCAAGCCGGATCCCGACATCGTGCAGGCGGCGCTGAGAGAGGCGGGCGCGCGGCCGGAGGAGGCGGTCATGCTGGGCGACACCCCGTACGACGTGGAGGCGTCCGGCCGCGCCGGGGTGCGGTGCGTGGCCCTGCGCTGCGGCGGCTGGGACGACGGCGACCTGCGCGGCGCGGTTGCGGTCTACGACGATCCCGCCGATCTTCTGGCACGGTACGCGGAGTCGCCGTTCGCGGCGAAGTGAGGGGCGCGGAGGGGGCGGAAACCGGGCGGACCGGGGGAGAGCGCGGCTTCTCCCCCGGTTTGACGTTCACTGCGAGGGCGGATGCAGAGCGAGGAGCAGGTCACGGGCGCGGCGGAGATGGGCGCGGAGGCCACGGCGCCGGTGCCGGGATGGGGATGGACGGAGACGGCGCTGTCGGTGATGGTGCTGGTGTGGGGCGTGAACTTCGCCGTGGTGAAGTACGCGCTGGACGCCATCGAGCCGCTGGCGTTCAACGCCCTGCGCTTCGTGATCGCCTCGGTGCTGGTGTTCGCGGTGCTGCGGGCGCGGGGGCAGGTCTCGCTCCCCGCCCTCGCGGACGTGCCGCGAGTGGTCGCGCTGGGGCTGCTGGGGAACGTGTTCTACCAGATCTGCTTCATCCTGGGGCTGAACCTCACTCCCGCCGGCCACGCCAGCCTGGTGCTGGCGCTCACGCCCATCCTCACGGCGTTCCTGTCGATGCTGACGGGCCACGAGCGCCCGGGCCCGCGCACCTGGGGCGGCGCGGCGCTCTCCATCCTGGGCGTGGGGCTGGTGAGCGGTGCCGGCGTGCGCGTGGGCGGGCACGACGCCCTGGTCGGCACGCTGATCCTGATGGGCGCATCGCTGGGGTGGGCGATGTACACGGTGGGGGCGCGCCCCATCGTGCGGCGCTACGGCTCCGTGCGCACGACGGCGTGGACGCTGTGGATCGGAGCGATGGGATTGATGGTGGCGGGGATGCCGTCGCTGCTGCGGCAGGACTGGGGCGCGGTGGGGCCGGCCGCGTGGGGCGGGCTGGCGTTCTCGGCGACCTTCGCCATCGGGCTCGCGTACCTGATCTGGTACCGGGGCGTGGAGCGCATCGGCAACACGCGGACGGCCATCTTCAACAACCTTACGCCCGTGGTGGCGCTGTTCGCGGGCGCGGTGCTCCTTCGCGAGGAGCTCTCGGCGCTCGCGCTGCTGGGTACCGCGCTGACCCTCGGCGGGGTGATGATCGTGCGGACGGACCCGGGGTCGGTGGGGTGACGGGTGACGGAACGTACCGGCAGTGCACGAGCCGTTGAAGCCCCGCGCAGTTTGCGGGGCTTTCCGCTGTCGTTGCGGCGGCTTCAGCCGCTCAGGGAGGGGGCCGGCGAAGCGGTCTGTACGTCGGAGATGGACGAACCTGCGGCGTCAGGGCGCCGGGATCGATACGCCCACCTCCACCGCGGGGGCGGAGGTGTGGGAAGGGTGGATGGGGGTGCGGAAGCGCTGCCAGTGGTCGCGGGCGAACACGGCGCCGCCCAGCGCGCCCAGGCCAAGCCCCAGCGTGCCGCCGCCCAGGGTGGTGACCAGCGTGGTGCGCTCGAAGCTGTCGTCATGGCGGCGCATGGAGATGAGCGGACCGCTCACCACGCCCAGCGCAAAGCCCATGAACAGCCCCGCGCTCGCGGCGCGCCGCACCGACCGGCGCCGGTCGAACCCTTCGTTCTTCGCCAGCTTGCGCACGCCGCTCAGCTCCACGGCATAGCGCGTCCCCGTCGCCGTCTCGCGCACGGCGAGCGAGTCCGCCTGGTAGACCAGCAGCTCGCCTTCGATCATCCGCGGGCCCCACGCGGCCGCCAGCACGCGCACGGTGTCGCCCGGCTCCAGGGTGTGGCCGTTGGACTGGGTGGCGGCGGGGGCCGGCAGGAACGCGCAGAGCGCGAGGAGAAGCAGGGCGCGCGGGAGGGAGATCGGCATCAGACAGGCGGGGATGCAAGCGGCGGCGATGATGGACGTCGGGCTGCGCACAAGATCCTGCACGGCGCGCCATCCCACAAGACCGCGGGCTACGCCAGGTGCTTCTGCTGGCCGACGGCGTAGGCCTCGCGCAGCAGCGCATCGAACTCGTCCGACAGGTCGGCGGGGGTGCGCAGGCGAAAGTGGTGCACGTGGCTGCGCGGGGAGATGGTGTCGATGCGGCGGAAGAGGGGGCTCTCCACCCGCCGGGCCAGCACCAGGTGACCGTCCACCCACGCGCGCCGGGGCATGGCCACCGCGAACGACATGCGCACCTGGAAGGCGATGCGCGTCTTTTCCGGCAGCACCAGCACCGGCCCGCACGCCTGCACCCGCCCCAGCAGCGCATCGTACAGCGCGCGGATCTCCGGCGGCCTGCCGCGAAAGTGCGCTTCCAGGTCGTGCCGCCCGCACGCGTGCGGCTGGTGGCGGTTGGCGAACCGC
>DASTNU010000456.1:0-2873 GCA_035720605.1 Longimicrobium sp.
GGCATCTTCCGCGTCCCCGCCGGCGTGGCGGACCGGGTGGAGACGGTGGGCGCGTTCTCGCTCATCTGGGTTGTGGGCGCGGTGGTGGCGCTGATGGGCGCGCTCACCATCGCGGAGCTGGCGGCCATGTACCCGCGCTCCGGCGGCGTCTACGTCTTTTTGCGCGAGGCGTACGGGCCGCTGCCGGCCTTTCTCTTCGGCTGGACGGAGCTGCTGGTGATCCGCCCCTCCGCGCTGGGCGCCATCGCCATGATCTTCGCGGAGTACGCGGGGCGGCTCTTCGGCTACGGCGCGGAGTGGGTGCGCTGGGTGGCGGCGGGGGCCATCCTGCTGCTGGGGCTGGCCAACATCCGCTCCGTCAACTGGGGCGCCGTGGTGCAGAACCTGAGCACCGCGGCCAAGGTGGCGGCCATCGTGGGGCTGGCCGCCGCCGCGTTCCTGCTGGGCGACGGCGGCGGCGGGGCTCTGGCCAACCCCAACGGCATGGCGCCGGCCTCGTGGGCGGGGTTCGGGCTGGCGCTGGTGTCGGTGATGTGGGCGTACGACGGGTGGGCGGACCTCACCTTCATGGCCGGCGAGGTGAAGGACCCCGGCCGGACGATGCCGCGGGCCATCATCGGCGGGGTGCTGGCGGTGGCGGCCATCTACCTGACCATCGTGGCCGCGTACCTGTACATCCTGCCGATGGACCAGATGGCGACCAGCACCCTGGTGGCCTCGGACGTGGCGGAGCGGATCTTCGGCTCCGTGGGCGCGGCGCTGGTGGCGGGGATGGTGATGATCTCCACCTTCGGCGCGCTGAACGGCAGCACCATGACGGGGCCGCGCATCCTGTACGCCATGGCCGAGGACCGCAACTTCTTTCGCCCGATCGCGGCGGTGCACCCGCTGTGGAAGACACCGTACGCGGCCATCGGCCTGGCGGCCAGCCTGGGGATCGCGTACGTGCTGATGCGCAACTTCCAGCAGCTCTCCGACTCGTTCGTGCTGGGGATCTGGCCGTTCTACTGCCTGGCGGTGCTGGCCGTCTTCCGCCTGCGCCGCACCCGGCCGGACGTGGAGCGGCCGTACCGCACGGTGGGGTACCCGGTGGTGCCCGTGCTCTTCCTGGTGGGCGCGGTGGGAATGCTGCTGAACTCCGCGATCAACAACGCCCGCGAGACGCTGCTCGGCTTCGCCATCATCCTGGCCGGCATCCCGGCGTACTACCTGTGGCGCGCCCAGCAGCGGCGGAAGGGCGAGGCGCCGCAGTCCTGATCCACCGAATTCCTGCCCCGAGCCGAAGCCCCGTCCTGCGCCGGACGGGGCTTCGGCGCGTCCATGGCTGCCCGCCGCCCGAGCGGGTGAACCCGCCGCGACAAGGGCGGAAAGCCCCGCAAACTGCGCGGGGCTTCACCTGCCCAACACCACGGATTGTCATTCCGAGGGAGCGCCACTCAGAACCGTCCCCTCCACCGATTCTTGCGCGCGACCGAGGAATCTACCGTCCGCACCCGGTGGCCGGCTCCGGAGCGCAGATCCGGCCCCTCGCCCGGGCGGCTCAAGCCGCGGCAACGACGGCGGAAAGCCCCGCAAACGCGCGGGGCTTCAACTGCGCGAGGTCGCCTCCGTGCACGTCGCGACGCGCGCGGCAGGAGGCGGTCCGCCCAGGCGTCGCGCGGGCGCCGCGCAGGCGGACATCGCGACGTTTCCCGATTCCATTCGCTCCACGGATTTACACGGTGCCGCCGCCGGTTGTATAAATATTCACAACTCAATGTAGAAACGCGATTTACGGCATGACGGGCGTCCATTTGGGGGGCTTCTGATACGGAATCGGGCTCAAGTTTTGCGGCGGGTGCAGAGACCTCCGAACGGGGTGGAGCAGTGGAACCTTCTGGGTCCCGGTGGTATCAAGCGCCGGCAGCGCGTGGGTGCGTGCGCCGGGAGAAAAGATTTGACTTTGGACGCCACCGGGTCTAAATTCACCGGCTATGACGGATCTCCAGGAGACAAGCCGCTCCACGTGAACTGAGGGCAGCGGGGCCTCGTACACCACCGAGGCTCGCTGCTCTCGTCATTTTACCAAAGGACGAGCGAACATGTTTTTGAGCTCACGGGCCCTGGATTCGTTCGATCAGTATCTGCAGGACGTGGAGAAGTACCCGCTGATCGACGATCCCGCCGAGGAGCGCGCCCTTGCCCACCGGGCGCGCGCCGGAGACAAGCAGGCCGCCGAGCGCCTCGTGACGGCGAATCTGCGCTTCGTGATCTCCTACGTGAAGAAGTACCAGGGCCGCGGTCTCGGCCTGGCCGAGCTGGTGTGCATCGGCAACGAGGGCCTGCTCAAGGCAGTCAAGAAGTTCGACCCCGACAAGGGGGTCAAGTTCATCTCCTACGCGGTGTGGTGGATTCGCCAGACGGTGCTGCAGGCCCTGGCCGAGCAGACGCGGTCGGTGCGCATTCCCCTGAACCAGAACTCCAACCTCGTCCGCCTGTCGCGGGTGGAGACGGCGCTCACCCAGCAGATGGGCCGCTCGCCCACCGACGAGGAGATCGCCGACGACATGGGCGAGCCGGTGGACACCATCCGCGCGCTGCGCCGGGTGGCCGCCAGCGAGCTTTCGCTGGACGCGCCGCTGGACCGGGGCGACCGCGACAGCGCCAGCTTCGGCGAGCGCTTCGCGGGGAGCGAGGCGGAGCAGATCGAGGAAGAGGTCGAGGCCCAGGCCCGGCGCGAGTTCCTCGAGAAGATGTTCGAGAAGTACCTGACGGAGCGCGAGCGCAAGATCCTCTACCTGTACTACGGGCTGGACGAGGGCGAGGAGCGCACGCTGGAAGAGATCGGCAGCATGCTGGGGGTGACGCGCGAGCGCATCCGCCAGATCCGCAAC
>DASTNU010000457.1:0-2301 GCA_035720605.1 Longimicrobium sp.
GTGGGAGGCGTTCCGCTCCCCCGACCCGCGGGCGGTCGAGGAGGTGGTCCGCGGCGACACCGGCGGCCTGCCCTTCCTGGCCGATTCGCTCCGCCGGCTGCTGGAGGAGTATCCATCGACCACCAGCGGCCTTTCCCGCACCGAGCGGCAGGCGCTGGAAGTGCTCCTGGGCGGGCCGATGACGCTGCGGGAGCTGTATCCCGCCGCGCACCACCAGAGCGAGCCGGTGGTGTGGATGGGGGACTGGAGCTTCGTGGAGGTCGTCCTCGCCCTCGCCGCGGCCCGGACCCCGCTGCTGGAGTTCGACGGCCCCGTTCCCGTGGAAGAAGCGGACGGCTACGAGAAGACGATGCAGTGCCGCGTGAGCATCACCGAAGCGGGGCGGCAGGTGCTGGCCGGCGCGGCGGACGCGGTGCGGATGAACGGCGTCGACCGGTGGATCGGCGGCGTGCACCTGGCCGGGCCCGAGGCGGCGTTCCGCTGGGACCCGCAGGCGCGGCGCATCGTCGCGGCGTGAGGGCGGCGGACGCTCCGAATCCTCCGCCACCGGTATTTCCGTAGATGTGGCACGCATCCTCCACGGACCGCGTGCCACGATCGTACCGGACACCTGGCATCCGGCACCCGGCAACTGGCCCTCGGCACTCGAACCTGGACACTCGCTTGGAGACCGGCCGCCTGACCCTTCCCCCGCTGCGCGACGAAGAGGAGAAGCGCGCGGGGCTGCAGCGGATGAAGCGCATCGCCACGGGGCTGCTGGGGTTCGCGGCGATCGTGTTCGTGATCGCCAGCATCCTGCAGGCGCGCTACGGGTGGTGGTGGCTGGGCTACCTGCGCGCGACGGCGGAGGCCAGCATGGTGGGCGCCGTCGCCGACTGGTTCGCGGTGACGGCGCTCTTCCGCTACCCGCTGGGCATCCGCATCCCGCACACCGCCATCATCCCCAACCGCAAGGAGCGCATCGGCAGCAGCCTGGGCCGGTTCGTGGAGAACAACTTCCTGTCGCCGCCGGTCATCGTGGCGCGGCTGCGGACCACCAACATCGCCCGCAAGCTGGCGGAGTGGCTGGGCGACCCGGAGCACGGCGACACCGTGGGCAAGCACGCCGCGGCGGGCGTGGGCGGCCTGGTGCAGGTGCTGCGCGACGAGGAGATCCAGGAGATCATCGAGAGCAGCCTGATGAGCCGCGTGCGCGCCACGCAGGTGGCGCCGCTGATGGGGAACGTGCTCTCGATGGTGACGGCGGACAACCGCCACCAGGAGCTGCTGGACAGCGCCATCCGCCTGTTCGAGCGGCTGTTCGACGAGAACCGCGAGGCGCTGCGCAGCAAGATCCGCCGCGAGACGCCGTGGTGGATGCCCACCGCGGTGGACGACCAGATCTACCTGAAGATCGTGCGCAGCGTGGAGAACACGCTGCACGAGGTGAACACCGATCCCGACCACCCGCTGCGCCACCGCTTCAACGAGGCGGTGGGGGAGTTCGTGGAGCGGCTGAAGAGCTCGCCGGAGATGATCGCGCGCGGCGAGGAGTGGAAGGAGGAGCTGCTGCGGCACCCGGCGGTGCGCGGCTACTCCGCCTCGCTGTGGGCGGACGTCAAGGACTCCGTGCTGCGGGGGAGCGCCGATCCGCAGAGCGAGTTCCGGGTGCGCGTGGCCCACGCCGTCACCCGCTTTGGCGCGTCGCTGCAGGAGGACGAGGAGCTGCTGGCCAAGGTGAACGGGTGGGTGGAGCAGGCGGTGCTGTACGTGGTGGACCAGTACCGTCACGAGGCGGCCGCGCTGATCGAGACCACCGTGGCCGCCTGGGACCCGGAGGACACGACGCAGAAGATCGAGCTGCAGATCGGCCGCGACCTGCAGTACATCCGCATCAACGGCACGCTGGTGGGCGGCCTGGTCGGCCTGCTGATCTACACCGTCGCGCAGCTCTTCCACTGATCGGGGGATGGGGTGCGCCGGGGGGCCCCTCCCCCCGGCCCCCTCCCCGCTCGTTCCTCGCGGAGAGGGGGAGGACGTTCTCACACCGGCGGGGTTTACCTCATGCGCGCTGCGCGCGGGCCCTCTCCCCCGCTCAACTGCGCCGCTCGTTCCTCGCGGCTCGTGAGCGACCCCGCCCCCAACTTCGGGGGAGGGGTGGGTGTGTGGATGGTTCGCGGCGATGAGCCGGGGTTCTCGTACCCGCGGGTTTTACCCCCAGGCGCGCTGCGCGCGGGGCCCTCGCCCCCGCTCAACTGCGCGGCTCGTTCCTCGCGGCTCGTGAGCGACCCCTCCCCCAACTTCGGGGGAGGGGTGGGTGTG
>DASTNU010000458.1:0-3243 GCA_035720605.1 Longimicrobium sp.
GAGGAACGAGCGAAAGGCCCGGCGGGGGAGAGGGCCTCCCCGCGCAGCGGGCATGGGAGAAAACTCTGCCCTGCACCAGGCCATCGACCGGGCAGAGAGCTCCTGAGGATCCCCGCCGCTGCTTGCTCGCACCGCCGCCGCCGTATACGTTCCGTCCGCATGGAAGCCGAAACGCTCAGGGCGCGGGCGGCGTGGGTGCGGGAGCGGATCGAGGCCGCCCGAGCGCGCGCCGGGCGCACGGACGAGGTCACCCTGGTCGCCGTGACCAAGACGCATCCGGCCGAGGTCGTCCGCGCCGCCATCGAGGCCGGGATCGGCGACGTGGGCGAAAACCGGGTGCAGGAGATGGATGACAAGGTGCGCGACGTTGGCCGCCACGCCGTCCGCTGGCACCTGATCGGACACCTGCAGCGCAACAAGGCCGCGCGCGCCGTCGCCATCGCGGACCTGGTGCACTCGCTGGACTCGGTGCGCCTGGCGGAGGCGCTGAGCGCGGAGGCGGTGAAGGCCGGCGCGACGGTCCTCGCGCTGGTGCAGGTCAACACCTCCGGCGAGGAAAGCAAGTTCGGCCTTTCCCCGGAAGAGGCCATCGACGCCGTCGGGCGGATGGCGGGGCTGCCGGGGCTGCGGCTGGAGGGGATGATGACCATGGCGCCGCTCACCGACGACCAGGACGTCATCCGCCGCACCTTCGCGGGCGCGCGCCGGCTGCGCGAAGAAGCGGCGCGGCAGCTGCCGGCGTTCACCGGGCGGCACCTTTCCATGGGAATGAGCAACGACTTCGAGGCCGCGGTGGAGGAGGGGAGCACCCTCGTCCGTGTGGGCTCCACCCTGTTCGGAGAACGCGGGCGATGATCGACCTTACGCCGCTGGACGTAAAGAAGAAGAAGGGCGACTTTCGGCGCGCGGTGCGGGGGTACGACCCCGCCGCGGTGGACGACTTCCTGGACACCGTCAGCGCGCGCATGGAAGAGCTGGTGCGCGAGAACGTGATGGCCAGCGCGCGGCTGGAGTCCATGACGGAGTCCATCTCCAACTACCGCGAGCGCGAGCGCGCCATGAACGAGGCGCTGGTCAGCGCCCAGCAGCTGCGCGAGGAGATGCGCGAGCAGGCCGCCCGCGAGGCGGACCTGGTGCTGCGCGAGGCCCGCGCCGAGGCCGAGCGCATCGTGGGCGAGGCGAGGCGCCAGGCCACCGCCGCCGCCGAGGCGCTGCGCCGCATCCAGGGGCAGCGCGTCCGCTTTCTCCGCATCTTCCGCACGCTGGTCGAGCGCCAGCTGCAGGAGATCGAGCAGGAGGAGGACCGCACCGGCTCGCTGGGCCGCGGCGACGCGGACGAGTCGCTGGCTTCGGACGCGCAGGGGAGCTGATGGCGGAGCCGACGCTGGCGGAGCGGATCGGCGCCGCGGTTGCGGCGGTGCGCGCGCGCTCCGCGCTGGAGCCGCGCATCGGCATCATCCTGGGCACCGGGCTGGGCGCGCTGGCCGGGCGCATCCAGGTGCAGGCGGAGATCCCGTACGCGGAGATCCCCGGCTTCCCGCTCTCCACGGTGGAGACGCACACGGGGCGGCTGCTCCTGGGCACCCTGGCGGGAAAGCCGGTGGTGGCGATGCAGGGGCGCTTCCATCGCTACGAGGGCTACACGCTGCAGCAGGTGACCTTCCCGGTGCGGGTGATGCGGGCGCTGGGGGTGGACACGCTCCTGGTCAGCAACGCGTGCGGGGGGATGCACCCGTTCTGGGGCCCCGGCGACCTGGTGCTGATCGCGGACCACATCAACCTGCTCGGCGACAACCCGCTCATCGGCCCCAACGCGGACGAGCTGGGGGTGCGCTTTCCCGACATGTCGCAGCCGTACGACCTGCAGCTGCAGCAGCTGGCGGTGGAGGTGGCGACGGAGCGCGGGATCACCCTGCGGCGCGGCGTGTACGTCGCCGTCGCCGGGCCCAACCTGGAGACGCGCGCGGAGTACCGCATGCTGCGGACGATGGGCGCGGACGTGGTGGGGATGAGCACCGTGCCGGAGGTGATCGTGGCGGTGCACGGGGGAATGCAGGTGATGGGCGTCTCCATCATCACCGACCAGTGCCTCCCCGACGCGCTGGAGCCCGCCGACATCGCGACGATCATCGCCACCGCGGGCCGCGCGGAGCCGTCGCTGACGGCGCTGGTGGAGGGCGTGGTGGAGCGGCTGTAGCGGCAGGGCCGGCCCCGCGTTTAGCGATTGAAGTCGCCGCGCCGCCGCAACAACCACGCACCGTCCGCCTTCGCGGACACGGAGCCGCACGGTTCTTCGCGCGTATCCCATCCCCATGAAATCGCAGTCGAGGCGCAGCTTGATCTTCGGCCTGGGGCTGATCCTCGCGATCGGCGCCGGCCTCGCCGCGGCGGGCGGCGGTCGGGCGGATGGCGAGGCCGAGGAGCCGGAGACGGTGGAGGACTACCTCAACCCCGCGCTCACGCCCGAGGAGTCCGCCGCCGTGGAGCGGGGCATCGACGCGCACGTGGAGCGCACCCGCCGCCGCGCGCGCGCCGAGGCCGGCCTGGACGAGGTGGAGCCGAGGCGGAACGCGCCTCCCCCGCGCTCCGGCAACGACTACCAGCAGTGCATGGCCAGCGCGGCCCGGGCCAACACCGCCGAGGACCGCGAGATCCAGTCGCGGGGCTGCCGCAACCTCCCCGGCGCGCCCTGAGAGCGTGTTTAAGAATCAGCGTAAACGCTTGATTTCCTGAGGGAGGCGCCGCACCGAACCCTCTGCTGCGCAAGCACTTTTGGCGCCGACCGAAGGATCTGGCCGGCAGAACGAAGGGGCTGGATCACGACTCGGAGTCTGGCCTCGTCGTGTCCGGGAGTAGATCCTTCGGTCGCGCGCAGTCGGTTGTGTATCTTCGACTTCGCCGTGTGCGCTCCCTCAGGAAAACAAACGCTTTTGTCAGGAACTCGCAAACTTAAACACGCCCTGAGACGCAGCCGGGATCGCAGGATGGTGGATGAGCCGCCGCGCAACTCGCGCGGCGGTTCTGCGTTGGGGGCCCCTACCCCCGGCCCCCTCCCCTCGCAAACTGCGCGAGGGGAGGGGGAGACGCCGCCGACGAATCGGGGCGCCTGCCCTCGCGCCGGCTTATCCGAAGCGTGCCGGGCCTGCGTGAACACCCCTCCCCCGAAGTTGGGGGAGGGGTCGCCCGCCGTCGCGAGGAACGAGCGAAAGGCCGGGCGGGGGAGAGGGCCTCCCGCGCAGCGGG
>DASTNU010000459.1:0-2543 GCA_035720605.1 Longimicrobium sp.
GGGGGTGAGGGGGTGAGGGGGTGAGGTTGCTCAGGGGTGAGGGGGTGAGCGCGCGAAAGACTGACGCGGAGCGAGTCGGCTGTTGCGGCGCGCGACACGGGCCCCCGTCACGCGACCGCCGGCGCCGGCGCGGGCGGCGGCGGTTTTCGCGCGCGCGGGCTGGATGATCGAGGCAGGTGGAGAGGGATCCGGAACGGATGGCGCCGGGCGAGCGATTTGCAGCGGTCCCGGCCCGGTTTCGTGGCGAGTCTGCTTTCGTTCACCCCGATCCGGCCGGTTCCCATGATGCACATCCACCGAATCCGTTCCCGCGCGTGGCTCACCGTGCTGGCCGCCGGTCTCGCGAGCTGCGGCGGCTCGGCGAGCCTTCCCCTCTCCGCCGGGATGGGCCCCAACCCGCAGCTGCCGCCGCCCAGGACCTCGCTCATCCCCGTGGTACAGGTGGCGCCCGCGCGCGGCTGGCCGGCGGGACGAACGCCGGTCGCGGCGCCGGGGACCGCGGTGGCGGCGTTCGCCACCGGGCTGGACCACCCGCGCTGGCTGTACGTGCTCCCCAACGGCGACGTGCTGGTGGCGGAGACCGCCGCCCCGCCCAGCCCGGACGCGCTGCCCAAGGGCATCCGCGGGTGGTTCTTCAGGCGGTACTTCAAGAAGGCGGGCTCTGCCGTCCCCAGCGCCAACCGCATCACCCTGCTGCGCGACACGGACGGCGACGGTGTGGCGGACGTGCGCAGCGCGTTCCTGGAGAACCTGCATTCGCCGTTCGGCATGGCGCTGGTGGGGGACGTGCTGTACGTGGCCAACAGCGACGCGCTGGTACGCTTTCCCTACCGCGCGGGAGAGACGCGCATCACCGCCGCGCCGCAGACGGTGACGGCGCTCCCCGCGGGGCGCATCAACTACCACTGGACCAAGAACGTGGTCGCCAGCGCGGACGGGCGGCGGCTGTACGTGAGCGTGGGAAGCAACAGCAACCTGGGCGGGCGCGGGATGCACAACGAGGTGGAGCGCGCCGCCATCTGGGAGGTCGATCCCGCCACCGGCGCGCACCGCGTCTTCGCCAGCGGGCTGCGCAACCCGGTGGGGATGGCGTGGGAGCCGGAGAGCGGCGCGCTGTGGACCAGCGTGAACGAGCGCGACGAGCTGGGGAGCGACCTGGTGCCGGACTACATGACGTCGGTGCGCGACGGCGGGTTCTACGGCTGGCCGTACAGCTACTTCGGGCAGCACGTGGACCGGCGGGTGCGGCCGCAGCGGCCGGACCTGGTGGCCACGGCCATCGTCCCGGACTACGCGCTGGGGCCGCACACCGGCTCGCTGGGGCTGGCCTCATCGCGCGGCACCACGCTCCCGGCGCAGTACCGCAACGGGATGTTCGTGGGGCAGCACGGCTCGTGGAACCGCAAGCCCCTCGCCGGCTACCGCGTGATCTTCGTCCCCTTCTCCGGCGGCCGCCCCTCCGGCGACGCCGTGGAGGTGCTGACGGGCTTCGTCAACGAGCGCGAAGAGGCGATGGGCCGCCCCGTCGGCGTGGCGATCGACGGCAGGGGGGCGCTGCTGGTGGCGGACGACGTGGGGAACGTGGTCTGGCGCGTCACCGCGGCTCCCGGCGGCGGCTGAGGAAAGGATCTGGCCTCACACGGAGTCAGCGGAGTTCGCTCCTGCCGATTCCATCAGCGACACGGGGGATCACGGCACGGCCGAATCTTCCGGGGACCGGGTCTCGTACCAGCGCACGCAAGTCGCCCTGAACGCGATTCCCGACCGGAGATAAAGAGCCATGGAAGGCATTCTCGCCCTGATGATTCCCGTCCTCGCGATGGCCACCGGCTTCGTCGCGGTGCTGCGGATGCCGCCGGAGAAGCTGGGCGGCCGGCGCCGGCACTCGCACCTCGCGCCCGCGCCGGAGACGACGGCGCTGGTGGACGAGGTGGCGGTGCTCCGCGAGGAGCTGGCGCGGGTGAGCGAGCGGCTGGACTTCACCGAGCGGCTGCTGATGGATTCCGCCCCGGCCCCGCGCCTGTCCGTGCCCGCCGCGGCCCCCCGCGTCGCCTCGTCCGCCCCCGCCGAGCCGCTCGCGCACACCGCCGGCGCTTGACACGCCGGTGGACGCGGACCGGCGGGAGCTGGTGGAGGTGCTGCGCGAGGCCCGGGCGCTGCTGGCGCGTCCGGGCAACAACTTCGACTGGTCCTCGTGGCGCGACGCGGACGATGCGCTCGAAGAGGTCGACGGGCTGATCCGCGAGATCGAAGCCGGCAGGCTTCCCGCGCGGCTCGCGGTCTCGATCCTCTTCGCGCCCACGGGCCCGATCCAGGAGACCGCCATCAGCAGCGGGTGGGGCGACGAGTTCCTGGCCGTCGCCGACCGGTTCGACGCGGCCGTGGAGAAGGTGTATCGCCCGCAATGAGGCGGGTGCACCCCTCCGGGCTCGTAAGACTCGCCCTCCTCCCCCCCAAAAACCTGGGGGAGATTGAGCTACGATCATCCCTCGTGATCCTTGCCGTGCCACCCCTCCCCCGAAGTTGGGGGAGGGGTCGCCCGC
>DASTNU010000460.1:0-5846 GCA_035720605.1 Longimicrobium sp.
CATCATTCCGGCGTCCTCGTGGGCCAGCACGTGGCAGTGGTACACGAACGGCCCCGCGGCGATGGGCTTGTACTTGAAGCGCACCGTGACCGTGTCGCCCACCCACACGCCGTCCGTGCTTCGTTTATGGATCCCCAGGAACACGTTGTCCAGGTGCACCGAGTCCGGCTGCGGCACCCCGTTGATGTGGGTGACCACGAAGTCGGTCTGGTGGATGTGGAAGGTATGCAGGGCCTGGTTTCCGTTGACGTTCGTCTCGTTGATGAGCACCCACTCCTGCACCTGCTCGTACGGCACCGCGGTGTTCAGGAAGTGGTGGTCGTACGGGCGGCCGTTGATCTGCAGGCCGGGGGAGTCCTGGAAGCGGAGGGTGTCGTAGTTCACGTCGTCCTCCGCCAGCAGCCGCGCGATGGAGTCGGCGAGCTGTGCGTCCACGCCGGCCAGCGCCATCCGCGCGCCGATGGGCGATACGGGCGGGCCGTCGAGCACCAGCCGCCCCAGGGAGACGCGGACGTCCCGCGTGGCTGACGAGGTCTGGTACGAATCGGAGTAGAACTCCACGCTGTCGGCGGGGGTGCCGGTGCGCGTCCACCCGGTGACCACCACCTCCACCCGCGAGCCCGGCGAAACGAACAGCGAGTCGGCGGGCATGGGGGCCTTGACGCGGTTGCCGTCCCACGCCAGCACGATGAACTGGTGGCCGGTGAGCTTGAGGTTCAGGAAGGAGTTGGGGCTCATGTTGGCGATGCGCCACAGCTGCCGCTGCCCCGGGCGGATGGTGAGCCGCGTGCAGGTGTTGCCCAGGATGTTGAAGGTGGCCGTCCCGGCGTCGGCCTTGAAGTACATCACCCGCTCGTTGGGGCCCCCCGCGTCCACGTAGTCGGGGAAGTAGCGCAGCAGGTCGCCCACGATCATCCCGCCCGCCAGCCCGCCCTTGACCTGCGGAGCCGTGCGGGTGTGCGGGTGCGGGTGGTACCACATCAGCCCCTCGGACTGGTAAGTGGGCACTCGGAAGGCGTAGAGGTTCTCGCGGCCCCTGGGGATGACCGTCGGTATCACGTTGTCCCCGTAGGTGGGGAGCGGGGTCACGATGTAGCCGTGGAAGTGGTGGTTGGTGGTGTCGAACTTGGTCAGCGGCGTTCCCGGCACCGAGTCCATCCAGTTGCGCACCAGGACGTTCAGGGAGTCGCCGGGGTTCAGCCGGGAGAGCGGGGCGTTGTACTGCCGGTTGTAGACGTTGCGCGTCAGGGTGGCGTTGCCGATCCGCACCTGCGCCCTGGCCATGGTCAGCGTGTCGCGGAGCACGTTGTCCGGCCCCGACGAGACCTCCTGGATGCTCGGGAACGCATCGCAGGTGGCCTGCGATGCCAGCGGGTCGGCCGCGGCGGCCGCGCACAGCAGCGCGGCGCTCAGGGTTCGGAGATGGCGCATACGGTGTCCTCGCGAGTGGGTGGGGGGCGCACGGTAGACGAACGCCGCACGGCCGTCCAACGGCGTGCGGGTACTGCGTGTTCTCGCGGTGTCGACTTCCGGATGAAGCGGTGCAGCGGTGTGCTGCGGAGCCGGCGAGCTGCGGCCGGGCGGATGTGGATCGGGGAGATCGAGGAGGCGAGCCGTTCCCCGATGGATGTGGATGCGGTGGCAAGCTAGTGGAGTGGCCCGGGCCGCGCAAAGGTTTTCTGCTACGGATTCGGTGTCAGGCGAGCTTCCAGGATGGCTGCTTCCGTAGGGCCGTTTCCGCAGGCAACGTCCTGGAGCACGACGGCGGCATCCGCGCCCGGCGGTTGAAACCGCTGCTGGAACATCACGAAGTCCGCCTGTGCGGACTGCAACCGTCTGCACGCGTCACCCCTCTCCCGCGCGGTTTGCGGGAGAGGGGCCGGGGGTGAGGGGTCCGCGCGAAGCGCGACGCCGTTCGTAGTTGCCGTTCTCCCCCTCTCCGCACGGCGGTTTGTGCGGGGAGGGGGTTGGGGGGAGGGGCCATCACCCCTCCCACACGCGCAGCTCCGGCGCGCCCCCGCCGGGGAGCACCACGTAGTCGTACGTCCCCAGCCAGTCTCCGGAGTTCACGTAGAAGCGTCCGGGCTCCACCTCCAGCATCGACGCCAGGTGAGCGTGCCCGGTGAGCACCAGCTCGATCCCGGGATCGCGCTGCATCTGGTCCAGCGCCCACGCCTGGATGTACGCCGCCCGCCCGCGCGCCTCCTGGTCGGTGTCTGCGTTCCGGTGCTCCGTGCGCGACGCCATGAAGGCGATGCGGCGGCCCAGGTCCGGGTGCAGCACGCGAAAGGCGCCCACCGTCACCGGGTTGCGGATCATCTTCTTGAGCGCGCGATACTTCAGGTCGCCGCGGCCCACGCCGTCGCCGTGCGCCACCAGCGTGCGGCGCCCGCCCAGCGTCATCTCCACGGGCCCGTCGTGCAGCTGGATCCCCACCTCGTCGCGCAGGAAGGAGCCGCCCCACGCGTCGTGGTTGCCGCCCACGAAGGCGATGGGCACGCCGGCCTCCACCACGTCCCTGAGCCTGGCGAGCACGCGGTAGTGCTCCGCCAGGATGACGTGGCGGTACTCGAACCAGAAGTCGAACAGGTCGCCGTTGATCAGCAGGAACGACGCGCTGGCCGCCACGTGGTCCAGGAAGCGGCGGAACGCGCGCTCCGTCTGCGCGGGCACGGCGCCCAGGTGGATGTCGGAAACGACGTAGACGGGCTTGCTCTCCATGGGGCGGCAAAGCTACCGGGCGGGGCGGAGAGCGACAAGCTCCATTTGTTGCCGCTCTATGGGCGCTGTTCCTGCAAAATCTGAGGTTCGACAGCTGCGTTGCTCAGAGGGGAGTTTGCCGCTCAACCCCGAATTGCCGTTCCACGAACTGAACGGTTTCGGGATCTCGGAGCTTGCAAACGATGTTCTGGTTTGCGAATGCACCACTGAAGGTGCGGGCGTGCTCTCGTGGAAATGTCTTCAGCCATCTCACACGAATCGCCCACTCAGCCTTCGTTGGATCGTCTCCGAAGTCTCCTGGGCGGATGGCACGCATCTCGTGCTCTAGCAGTGGCTTACCATCTTCCAGACGCACTTCCGCGGCCGGACGTGCCTCCTCCGTAACCTCTCCGTACCCCACGTAGCCTGAGCCTTTCATGTACGCGAAAATCCGATCACCGATTTGTAGTTTCCGCAGGGCTTGCGAGTACCATTGGCCGCCGCCAGCCCCTATGTAGCCGTATCTCACATTGTCATCCCAATTTCGGTGCTCGCTTTCGCCGACATTTACGAACCAGTATCCAGACCAAGGCGCCCTGTGGCGGGACTCAGATTGTTCTTCTAGTTCAACCGGATCACGAAGCCACGCCCGCCCGACGAGTTCCTGCTCGCCGGACCGGAACACGTTGAAGAACACCACATTGATGGTAATTCCACGATCCCCAAGATATTTGACAATGCGTTCGGATGATTCATCCAGTTCGGCGGCGACGATGACAAGAGAGTGCTCTTGATTGACTGGTTCCGGGAGAGGGGAGCCGAAACGAGCCCCGTAGGCTTCCGCCAGTGATATATGGCGGTAGGTCTGGCTAATGGCGTCGAGTTCCGCGAACGTGAGCTTCTGCACCCAACTTGCATAATCAAGTACCTGCGCCACTACTTCGCGCGGCGTTTTGTCACGCTTAAGCTCTAATACAACGCAGTTCGCGTTGGCATCGATGGCCAAAAGATCAATGCGACCGCGATTGGGTGTTACCACCTGCCGCCCGATTACAAGGATATCAAGTCCAGTGACGCTCGGGTCAGCGGCGATCCAGTCTTCCAACCGTTGCTCGATGTCTACCGTGGCACCAGGAACAGGGGTGAGCGCTGCTCCATCCACTCTCCAAAGATCCATGCGGAGAACCATTTGCTTGCTCCGAAGCTAAGGACGGTGGTGCAAAGCAATCTGCATGCGTTGAGATGCTATCGAGTCAGGGCGGTAGTTTCGGTCTGCGCCAACCTACCCCGCACCCCCTCATACCGACAAGCCGCTGCGCGGTTTGACACGCGCCCGGCGCGTCCGGTAAACTCCCGCCGTGACCGACTCTCGCACTCTCGCACTCTCGCACTCGTCGTGACGACCGCCGCGCCAGCGAGCCTGCCCTCCTGCTCCGTCGAGTTCCGCACGCGCTACGCGGAGACGGACCAGATGGGGATCATCCACCACGCCAACTACCTGGCCTGGTGCGAGATCGGGCGCACGGACCTCATCCGCCGGCTGTACAAGTCGTACGCGGAGGTGGAAAAGGAGGACGGCGTGCTCCTCGCCGTGACGGACGTGGGCGTGCGATATCTGCAGTCCGCGCGCTACGACGACCTGGTGCGCGTCACCACCACGCTGGAACGGGTGCGCTCGCGGGCGGTGGACTTCGTGTACCTCGTCGAGCGCGTGGAGGAGGACGGGTCCACCACCCGCCTGGCGACCGCGCGCACGGGGCTGACCCCCATCGACCGCTCCGGCCGGCCGCGCACGCTGCCGGCGGAGATCCAGGAAGCCTTTCGCCGCGCCTCCGGGGAACCGGCATGAAGACTGTGATCCGCCTCACCGCCGCCGCGCTCCTGCTGGCCGCCTGCGCCCCCGCCGCCTCGCCCGGCGGGCTGACCCTCCATCGCGACCGCGATCCGACCGTTGGCGGGGTGATGCTGGTGGAGGACCAGCGGCGGTACGATTCCGCCTACCTGGAGCACGCCGCGCTGGGTGGGGGGCCGCAGCTCCGCCGCCGCGCGGCCCTGGCGATGGGTCGCATCCGCGATCGCCGCGCGGTGCCGGTGCTGGGGCGGCTGCTGGCGGACGCGGACACCTCCGTCGCCGCGGTGGCCGCCTTCGCGCTGGGACAGATCGCGGACAGCGCCGCGGTGCCCCTGCTGGCGCCGTTCGCGGACCCCGCCGCCATCGCCACCCGGCCGACGGTCGTGGCGGAGGTGGCGTACGCGCTGGGCAAGATCCGCCACCCGGACGCCCGCGCCGCGCTCGAACGATTGCTGCAGACGGCGGACATCAACGGCCCGAGCAACAGCCTTCCGGTCGGCCACGCGCTGCTGGCCGTCTGGCGGCAGGCGCGCCCGCTGCCGGTGGCCGCGGTGTCGCGGTGGCTGGATTCGACCGACCCGGAGCTGCGCTGGCGGGCGGCGTACGCGCTGGCGCGGCGGGCGGAACCGGCGGCCACCGCGGCGCTCTTCCGCAGGGCGGCGGACCCCGATCCGCTCGTCCGCTCCTTCGTCGCCCGCGGCCTCTCCGCGCTGATGGCGGACTCGTCGGGCGTCGGGCGGGAGGCGGCGCTGGACCTCCTGATCCGCTACACCAGCGGTGCGGAGGCGGAGATCGTGAAGATCAACGCCCTGCGGACGCTGGGCGGCTACCAGACGGAGCGCGCGCTGGCGCTGCTGACGGACGTCGCGTCCATCGGCATGCCGTACGAGACCGTCGTGGCGATGGAGTCGCTGGGGCGGATGGGACCCTTTGCCGCCTCCGCGGTCCCCGTGCTGCGGCAGGAGGCGCTGGATACGGACATGCCCGTCTTCGTCCGCCAGACCGCCCTCGCCGCGCTGGCGGAGATCGATACGGAGACCGCCGTCGACGTGGCCTCGGCGGTGGAGGGAGAGCCTGGATGGCGCCTCCGCGCCTCTGCCGCGCGGGCGTACGCGGAAGCCGGAGTGCGCGGGCGCGGGCACCTGACGCGCCTGGTCCGCGACCCGGACGGGCGGGTGGCCGCGGCCGCGCTGGAGCAGGCGATCACCGTCACCGGCGACAGCGCCATCGGCGGGATCCTGGACATGCTGCTGGAAGGGGCCGCGCACCCGGACGTCATCGCCCGCACCAACGC
>DASTNU010000461.1:0-8579 GCA_035720605.1 Longimicrobium sp.
CTCCCCCGCCAGGCCTTTCGCTCGTTCCTCGCGACGGCTGGCGACCCCTCCCCCAACTTCGGGGGAGGGGTTGCGCGGGGGCATGTTCCTCGGCGGGCGGCAGGATGCACGTTCGACCGTCAGGATCTCAGCGTCCCACCAACCTCCCCCAGGGTTTTTTGGGGGAGGTGGGCGAGTCTTGCGAGCCCGGTGGGGGCGTTCGCGGCTGCAGCTCGATGTAGATCGCCGGGTCACGAAGGCCGGCCCTTGCACGTACGGACCATCATCCAACCGGACCACCCATGGCCAGCATCCAGCTGAACGACGTCCGCAAGGTGTACCGCGACGGGGCCGCGCACGTGGCCGTGGACGGCGCCACCTTCACCGTCGCCGACGGCGAGCTGATGGTGCTGGTGGGGCCGTCCGGCAGCGGCAAGAGCACCCTGCTGCGGATGATCGCCGGGCTGGAGAGCATCACCGGCGGCGACCTGCGCATCGGCGAGCGGCGGGTGAACGACGTGGCCCCGCGCGACCGGGACATCGCGATGGTGTTCCAGAGCTACGCGCTCTACCCGCACATGAACGTACGCCAGAACCTGGGCTTCGCGCTCACGCTGCAGAAGCGTCCGAAGTCCGAGATCGAGCAGCGCGTGCGGACGGCGGCGGAGGTGCTGGGGCTGGACGCCATCCTGGACCGCAAGCCGCGCCAGCTCAGCGGCGGCCAGCGGCAGCGGGTGGCGCTGGGCCGCGCCATCGTCCGCGACCCCGCCGTCTTCCTGTTCGACGAGCCGCTCTCCAACCTGGACGCCAAGCTGCGCGTGCAGATGCGCGCCGAGATCAGCGCGCTGCACCGCCGCCTGGGCGCCACCATGGTGTACGTGACGCACGACCAGGTGGAGGCGATGACGCTGGGCGACCGCATCGTGGTGCTGCACGAGGGCAGGATCCAGCAGATCGGCGCGCCGCTGCACCTGTACGACCACCCGGCCAACCGCTTCGTCGCCGGATTCATCGGCAGCCCCGCGATGAACTTCTTCGAGGGCGTCGTGCAGGGTGGGGAAGCGCCGTCGTTCGTCGCGGAGCACGGCGCGTTCCGGCTGTCTCTCGATGCGGCCTGGGCGGAGCGGCTGCGGCCGTACGGGGGCAAGGCGGTGACGCTCGGCATTCGCCCCGAGGCGCTGTACGCTCCCCGCGGCCGCCCGGCGGATGCGCGCGTGGCGCCCGGCACCTTCACCGTGGAGGGGCTGGAGCCGCTGGGGAACGAGATCTTCGTCCACGCGCGCACCGGCGAGCACCGCGTGACCGCGCGGGTGGCGCCGCAGCCGCTCCCCGCCCCCGGCGAGCCGCTGGAGCTGGCCTTCGACCTGGCGCGGCTGCACTTCTTCGATCCCGAGAGCGAGCGCTCGCTGGCGCCCGCCCCCGGCCTCGCCTAGGCTCGTCCACCCCCTCCCGCAAACTGCGCGGGAGGGGGGATACACTTCGGAGCGGGCATGTACGTGTGGTGGTGGCTCAGCGCTGGAGCAAGCCACGACGTGTACACCCTCTCCCGCTTGCGGGAGAGGGTCGCGAGGCGACGAGCGGGGTGAGGGCCCCGCGGGCGCCCGCGGGATGCCCGGAACCTTCTGATCCGGCCCGATGACCGACATCCTCTTTCCCGACGGCTTTCTGTGGGGCGCCGCGACCTCCGCGTACCAGGTGGAGGGCTCGCCCCTGGCGGACGGGGCGGGGGTGAGCAACTGGCACCGCTTCAGCCACACGCCGCGCATGACGCACGACGGCGACACCGGCGACGTGGCGTGCGACCACTACCGCCGCTGGGCGGACGACGTGGCGCTGATGGCGGAGCTGGGGCTGCAGGCCTACCGCTTCAGCATCTCCTGGAGCCGCATCCTCCCCCGGGGCACGGGGCCGGTCAACCGCGCGGGACTCGACTTCTACGAGCGGCTGGTGGATGCGCTGCTCGCGCGCGGCATCCAGCCCTGCGCCACGCTCTACCACTGGGACCTCCCCGCGGCGCTGGACGACCGCGGCGGCTGGCTGAACCCCGACGCCGCGGGGTGGTTCGCGGAGTACGCTTCCACCGTGTTCCGCGCGCTGGACGACCGCGTGCCGATGTGGAGCACGCTGAACGAGCCCTGGGTGGTGACGCACGCCGGCTACCTGGTGGGCGAGCACGCGCCCGGGCATCGCAGCACCTGGGAGGCGCCGCGCGTGTCGTACAACCTGCTGCGCGCGCACGCCGCCGCCGTGCGCGCGTACCGGGCGGAGGGGCGCAACCGCATCGGCCTGGTCGTCAACCTGGAGCCCAAGTACGCCGCCAGCGACCGTCCGGAGGATGTCGCCGCCCGGGCGCGGGCGGAGGCGTACATGAACCGGCAGTACCTCGATCCGGTGTTCCACGGCCGCTATCCGGACGAGCTGCGCGAGATCTTCGGAGAGGCCTGGCCGGCGCACGCGGACGCGGAGGCGGCGTCGCTGCGCGAGCCCATCGACTGGCTGGGGATCAACTACTACACGCGCAGCGTCACCCGCGACGACCCCGCGGACCCGCCGGTGCGAGAAGGGCGCGTGCGCCAGCACCGGCACGCGCACACGGAGATGGGGTGGGAGGTGCATCCGCCCGCGCTGACGGACGTGCTGCTGTGGGTGAAGGAGCGATACGGTGCCGTGCCGCTGTACGTGACCGAGAACGGCGCGGCCTTCTACGATCCTCCCGTCGCGCGGGGTGGGGAGGTGGATGATCCGCTGCGCGTGGCCTACGTTCGCGACCACCTGCGCGCCGCGCACGAGGCCATCCGCCGCGGCGTGGACCTGCGCGGCTACTTCGCCTGGTCGCTGCTGGACAACTTCGAATGGAGCCTGGGCTACGCCAGGCGCTTCGGCATCGTCCACGTGGACTTCGAGACGCAGCGCCGCACCCCCAAGCGCAGCGCGCGCTTCTACGCCGACGTCATCCGCAGCAACGGCGCGGTCCTGGGCGCCGCCGCCGGCTGATCCGCGGCTGCGGAGGCGGATCGGCCGGCGGAGGGGATCGGCCTTTCGATGGGGCTCGCACGCGAAGGTTGCGCCGCCCGGCGGACCAGGTCTAATTGGTACGCGCGGCGCGCCGCTCTTTTCGAAGCCGGTCACCGCAAGCGTGGCCGCACTGCCTGGCCGGCTCCCCGTCAGCCTCCTCCCACCTTATGGAGGGCACATGAGCGATCCTGCCTACCAGCCTCAGGTACAGTATGCGTGCAAGTGCGGAACGGCACTGGTCAAGTGCCCGGACTGCGGAGGGTCGCAATCGTACTGCCCCAACTGCCGGGTGAAGCTCCCGCACCTGTGCAAGCGGTAGCCGAAGGGCGCATCCGCCAGTGACGCCGCGAGAGCCCGCGGGTGACGCCCATCTCCTGCACGCCCGGCGGGCGTTCGCGGGACCCCAGCACCCGGACGATCCATGACCAACCCGACACCTCCCCGGGTCGACTGTGAGCGGGTCGACCCGGGACTCGCCGTCAGCGACGTTCCCGCCGCCGTCGACTTCTACACGAACACGCTGGGCTTCACCCTCGGCTTTACCTGGGGCGATCCGCCCACCTTCGCGGGGGTGAACCTGGGCGACGTGTCCGTGCACCTGATGGAGGGCACCCCGTCGCCGGGGGGATCGGCCGTGTACTTCGTGGTCGGCGACGTGGAGGAGCTGTACGCGTACCACCGGGCGAACGGCGTGGAGATCGCGCAGGAGCCGGGAGACCGGGAGTACGGGCTGCGCGACTACATGGTGCGCGACCTGTACGGGTACACGCTCGGCTTCGGGCAGCACATCTACACCGTCGGCGAGCCGATCCCCATCGAGCGGGTGGAGGTGCCGGTGCGGCTGGAGAAGCGGCTGGCCGCGCTGCTGCACGACCTGGCCGCGCACAAGCGCATGAGCCTGAGCAGCTGCCTGGAAGAGATCCTCCTGCACACCAACGAGCCGCTGGGCGACGGCGTGGCGAGCCCGCACTCGAAGGCGCAGCTGCGCTACATCCAGGAGCTGAAACGGAAGCACGGCATCGACTACGACTCCCACGGCAGCTACCGCTTCGTCGAAGCCGCGGGCGCCGGGGACGCGGAGGGCCTGCCGGGGGGATGACGGCCGCGCGGCGCTACTCCGATGCGGCCGATGCGGACTCCCGTTTCTGTACGATCCGCTCCCGCGGCACCCGCCGCGCGGGCGGCAGCGTGAGCGTGAAGGTCGAGCCGCGCCCCGGCGCGCTTTCCAAGGAAGTGGATGATTTCTTCTCCGGCCACCCGGAGTCGCGCGCGATCTTCGACGCCGTGCAGGCCGCGGTGCAGGCGATCGGCCCCGCGCAGGTGCGGGTGACGAAGAGCCAGGTTTCGTTTCGCCGCGAGCGGGGGTTTGCGTGGGCGTGGATGCCGGACGTGTACCTCGAGGGCGGCCACGCGCCGCTGGTCCTCACCCTCGCCCTGCGCCGCCGCGACGCGTCTCCGCGCTGGAAGCAGGTCGTGGAGCCGTATCCCGGCCGCTTCACGCACCACCTGGAGCTGCGCGCCCCGTCGGAGGTGGATGCGCAGGCGCGTCGCTGGCTGCAGGAGGCGTGGGAGCACGCCGCGTGACGCGGGAGGGCCGCGCGACGCGAGCCTCGTCTTCCTGACAGAGTGTTACCCACCTCCGCGCCGTCGATTGTCTTCCTGAGGGAGGCGCCGCGCCTATCCTGCTGTCACGAAAAGCTTTGGCGCCGACCGAAGGATCTTGCCGGCAGAACCGCGGGGCGGGTCCGGCGCGCGGAATCCTGCCTCGCGGTACCGCGGAGTAGATCCTTCGGTCGCGCGCACGCGATGGTGCGGCCCGCAAGTTCCGGGTGGCGCTCCCTCAGGATGACAATTCGCGGTTTTGCGGGGTAGCCACACCCTCCCGGGCTCAGGAAAACAAATCCTCGTAACGCGGGCAATCAGCACCCCTCCAGGGGCCCAACCCCACGTACGGAGGTACGCGCTGTATCATCTCCTACCTCAACCGCGTCGATCGCCTCATGAGGAAAACCCGCGGACTTCTTCTCTTCGCGGCTCTCCTGGCCGCGGCCGCCTGCCGGCCGCACGCGCCTGCCGTCGCGCCGGGCCCGGCGGCATCCATCCGGGACACGGATTTTCGCAACTTTCAGTACGTGCACCAGCGCGTCACCATGCGGCTGGCGGACGGGGCGCAGCCGGAGGTGCGCCGGAACGGGATCGTCCGCGAGGAGGGCTATTACCTGGACAGCATCGCGTACGCCGACGTGACCGGCGACGGCCGCGAGGAGGCCGTGGTGACCATCGAGGAGCTGACGGGCGGAAGCGCAATCCCGCACTGGGTCTTCGTCTACGGGGATGGCGAGAGGAATCCGCAGTTGCTCTGGTCGTTCGAGACCGGCGACCGCGCGTACGGCGGCCTCAAGGACGTGTACGCGGACGGCGGAAAGCTGGTGGTGGAGCTGTACGGCAGGGACAGGCTGCCGAGCGAGCCGGAATCCCTCCATCGCGACGACGGCACCTCCCGCGGGATGTGCTGTCCCTCGCTGTTCACCCGCTCCCGCTACGCGTGGAACGGGCGCGCCTTCGTCCTTGACGGCGCGGAGGTCCTGCCGTACGAGCCGGAGGGACGGGAATGATCCTGCCCGTCCCCGGACGTGAGTTTTTCGCGGATCTTCGCGCGGGACGACGCGTCAGGACGCGTCGGAGGCGGGCGGGACGAAGCGCGCCAGCATCTGGGCGGCGTTCCCGGGCGTGATCATGCTGCCCACCAGCCGGAACGGCACGCGCTCGCCGTGGATGAGCGCCAGGGTGGGCACCGTCTTGATGCGCCGGGCTTCGGATTCCGCGCGGCCGGCGTCGTCCTCGATGTCCCAGCGCTCCAGCGGCAGCCCCGCGTCCTTCGCGATCTGCTCGACCACGGGCGCCTTCTCGTGGCAGACACCGCACCACGGCGCGTGGAAGTAGGCCAGGTTCATCCCTCCTCCATCTTTCAGCGAATCAGCATTCGTCTCCGGCATCCGCAGCGATCGCAAAAGCAGTTCTCACGCAGAGAATAAAGAGGCAGAGAAGCAGATGACCGATCATTCCCCCGCGCCGCCGGCGAACCCGTCCCCCGAACGCCTGCGCCCGTGGTGCGCGTACGCCGCCATGCACCTCTGGCTGGGAGAGAATCGATGATCTGCCAAATCGCTGCGTTGCTCGCGAGCGCAGCCGTGATCCACGAAACCGCATCCGCCGCCCACGCGCAGCTCACACCGACCGATTCCGCGATGTTCGTCCGCGTCACGCAGTCGATGCTGGACGCCATCACCGACGGCGACTCGTCCGTGTGGGCGCCGCACCTGGTGCCCGAGTGGTTCATCATCGACGAAGAAGGCAACCGCCTCACCCGCGCCGACTTCCTCCCGGAGATGCGCGGCCTGCCGCCGGGCCAGTCCGGCGTCCTGCGCGTCGCCGACTGGCACGTGGTGGGCACGGCCGACGTCGCCGTGATGAGCTACGACATCGACGAGGAGCACGCCTACTACGGCCAGCACCTCCGCACCCGCTTTCAAGCTACCGACACCTGGATTCATCGGGACGGCGGGTGGCGGATGCTGGCCTCGCAGGTCACCGCGCTCCCCACGCCCGTCGCCGGCCGCCCGCTCCCGCGCGAGTTCCTGCGGTAGTACGCAGGCACCTACGCGCTGACGGACGAGATCACGCTGGAGATCGTCGTGGCGGACAGCGGCCTGCAGATGGTCCGCGCCGCCCGCCCCCCTCCGTGCCCTCACCGAGACCATCTTCGTCCGCGACGGTCGCCGCGGCTTCTACCTGTTCGAGCGCGACGAACGCGGCGCCGTCGTGCGCCTGGTCCACTGGCGCGACAACAACCCCGTCGTCTGGCGTCGGAGGTAGTGTTGCGTCGATGCAGGCGATTGGGGCGAAGAGCACGCGAGTAGGAGCCGGCAAGTCCTTGCGCGCGTCACATCCGCGCGGAACACTTCGGGGGGATGCGAACCGCCGGGAAGGACGGACAAAAGGCTTGTCCCGCCAAATTTTCGCTGCAACTATCCATCTGCGGTTCCTCTTCGCGCTCCCTCCCCGCGTCCCCCACATTCATGGAGCTGAGAATGAGTGATACGACCCAGATCTCGCCGGACGCTAACGCCGCCGGATCCCCCGAACCGTCGTATGGGAGCGATCCCGCGGCTTCCGCCGCGACCAAGCCGCCCCGGAAGCCCCGCAGACGATCCGGCGGGGCCGCGTCGTCGCCGTGGGGCGTGCTTTCGCGGGTGGTGGACGCGGTGCGCAGGCTCAAGCCCAGGCAGCAGGCGGCGATCCTGAGCCTGGTGGTGCTCGTTGTCGCCCTCGCCATCATGCTCCCGCTGATCACCGACGACACGCCCACGCTTGCCATCGTGTTGGTGGGCCTGATGTGCGGCACAGTGCCGATGGTCACCCATTCCCGCGCCGGGCTGCCCAGCGCCGTCGCGGTCTTCGCCTTCACCCTCACCGCGCTCTTTCTGCTCCGCCCCGCGCGCGTGGAGGCGGAGCCGCCGGGCGACAAGATCTCCTCGGACACCACCCGCGTTTCGGTGTTCGGCACCGTGTACGACGTGGGGCAGCGCAAGCTGGTGCGCGGCGCCAACGTGGGCGTGAGCGGCTACGGCGAGACCACCGTCACCACCGGTCCCATGGGTGGGTTCCAGCTGGATGTGCCCCGGTACATCCTGCGCAACGACAGCGTGGAGATGATCGTGCAGTTCGTAACCGACACCATCTTCAACCGCTCGCTCAGGGAGCGGCCGTACCGGCTCGACATCCGCACCGACGCCCCCGTCGCGCTGCGCGGCGGCGGTCGTCCGGTGCTGGCGGCGCGGATGGTTCCGTCGGCTCGGATGGTTCCGTCGGCGCCGGCGCAGGAGCGGGTCGAGCTGCGCGTGGTGGTGGACAGCATCCGCACGCTCATCTCGGGGGGCTCCGGGCCCCGTCCCTGGGAGTTCGAGCTGGAAGTGGAGGACAACGGCGACTACCACATCCCCCAGGCCCAGTACAGCAGCACCGCCGGGCGAAACGTTATGCTGGTGGCGGGTGAGCGGCGGTTCCGCGTTCCCGCGCAGGGTACCTTTGACCTGGGGGTGGAAGGCAAGCGGAAGAAGAACTTCTTATCGCACTACCGCGTGAGCGGCGAAGCGCAGTTTCCGATGACCTTACTGCAACCGAACACTCCCGTCCGGGCCCGCATCCGCGTGCAGGGTGGCAACCCTGGCAACGGTCAGTTCGACGTGTACGTGACCGTCATCCGCCAGGCGCCTGCGCCGCCGGCCGTTGTCCAGCAGCAACGGGCTCGCGGATAGAAGCCGCCTGACCAAAAGACGAACGGCGCTTCCGAGAAGCTCTCGGGGCGCCACTCACCGCGGTCGACTTCGCGATGTTCGTCCGCGTGACGCAGTCGATGCTGGACGCCATCACCGCCGGCGACTCGTCCGTGTGGGCGCCGCACCTGGCGCCCGAGTGGTTCATCATCGACGAAGAAGGCAACCGCCTTTCGCGCGCGGACTTCCTCCCGGAGCTGCGCGGCCTGCCGCCGGGCCAGTCGGGCGTCCTGCGCGTCGCCGACTGGC
>DASTNU010000462.1:0-3557 GCA_035720605.1 Longimicrobium sp.
GGGCGCCGTGCCGGGCTGCTCGCAGACGGCGCCCACGTGGGCGGTGACCACCACGAAGTCCGCCCCCGCCGCGCGCGCCTCCCGCGCCGCCTGGTCGATGGCGGGCGCCTCGGGACCGAACTCCAGCCCCGCGGTGCGCCCCCGCAGCACGATCTCGGGGGTGGTGCTGAGGGCGATGCCGATCACCGCGGTGCGCACGCCGCCGCGCTCGATCATCACCCACGGGCGCGCCCACTCCGGCTGCCGCCGCGTCCCCGCGACGAAGAGGTTGGCGGCCAGCCAGGGAAAGCGGCTCTCGCGCACCCGGGCCTGCAGGGTGTCCTGCCCCCAGTCGAACTCGTGGTTGCCCAGCGCCGCCGCGTCGTAGCCCATGGCGTTGTGCGCGGCGATGGTGGCCCGCCCCCAGCTGGTGTTGCTGATGGCCGTGCCCTGCAGGTCGTCGCCGGCGGAAAGCACCAGCGTGGGCCCGGCGAAGCGCGCCGCCGCGCTGTCGAAGTGGGCCCCCAGCACGGCCGCGCCGCCCACCACGCGCCCCTGCGACCAGGATGGCGTCTGCGGCAGCAGGCGCCCGTGCACGTCGTTGGTGTGCACGATGCGGACGCGCCTGGGCGCCGGATCCGGCGCCGGGGCGGGAGGCGCGGGGGTGCAGGCGGCCAGGAAGGCGACCAGCACGAGCGCGCCGGGGGGAAATCGAGGCGAGCGGGTCATCTTCTCTCTGCAGGTGGAGCGTGGCGGGGGAGCCAATCTCCGCACCGGCGCCGCCGCGCGCAATCACCGCGCCCCGTGCAAGAAATTTCCCCAAGCAAGCGCAATCCGGAAACAAAAAGCTTGATTTTCCCCATCCAAAGGACCACCTTGCCACCCGGTTGAGGTCCCTTTGTTCATTTGCCTGGAGGCGTTGATGGCCGGTTCCGCGAAGAAGAGGTACCCCAGGCTCCCTCCGTCCGACTCGCAGGGGAAGGCCAGCGCGGGCGGCTACGATGCGTCCTTCTACCCGGGCTTCGTGCGGCGCCTGGTCCTGGTGGGGGCGGATGGCGCGGAGACGGTGATGTACGAGCAGGAAGGCTCGTTCGTGCTGCCGCCGGGGCAGACCGGGCCCTGGCCCACCAGCACCTTCACGCTGAGCGGCAACGGGCGCAACCTGCAGCTGCAGCTCAACGACCCGGAGCAGCAGGTGGAGAGCATCGAGATCGTCCTCAAGCCCCGCAAGGGCAGCCGCAGCCCGGAGCGGCTGATCCTGTACGACGGGCCGGTCTACTGTCCGCCGGTGTGCCCGGAGCCCGCGGGCCCGGGGTGAGCGGGTGATGGCGATCGCGCTGCAGCAGCTCGCCTCCACGCTGCCGCTGCTGCTGTTCGGCCTGCTGGCGCTGGGTGTGTGGCGCCGACTGGCCCCGGACCGGGGCCGCGGCACGCTGGGTCCGGCGCGGGACCGGGCCACCCTGGCCTGGGGGCTCACCACCGCCAACTTCCTCATCGTCGGCACCTACGCGACCGCTCACTCCCTCCTCTCCGCGCTTGCGATCGCCATGGGCAAGGGCTCCTGGCCGTACGAGGTGACCTGGTACTGGGCGTTTCCGGCCAACGTGGGAAGGGACGCGGCGAGCGTGGTGTACGGCGCCATGCTGCTGGGGCTGATGACGCTGGACCGCCGCGCGGGGCTGCGCATCGTGGCCGTGGCCTGGCGGGTGCTGGTGGCCGTGGCCGTCCTGGGCACCATCGCGGCCCGGGTGATCCTTCCCCACGACGCCTACCACGCACACTTCGCCCTGCAGGCGGTGCTGTTCGCCGCCACCGCCATCGTCCTGATGGCGGCGCTGGTGGCGGCGGTGCTGAACGACGGGCAGGACCTGCTGCTGTGGCTGGCGCTCACCGCGTACGCGCTCAAGCAGGTGGTGACGGTGAGCCTGGTGGGGGTGATGGCGTCGTGGGCGGTCGCGCCGCAGGGAAACGCCATGCGCATCCTGTACTGGACCGGCATCGCCGTGGGGGCGGCCACGGTGGCGCTGGCCGCGCGCCGGCTGCAGCTGGCGGCGGCGGGCAGGCGCGTGCCGGGGGTGTTCGAGTGGCTGGAGTCGCTGCGGCGCCCCGCGCCCGCGCAGCGGCCGCTGTAGCAGCAAGGAACAGATGCACTTGCAGGATCGGCGGCGATCGTGCACTTTGATGCGCCAGCAGTTCCCTCCTTTCTCCCTCCCGTCGTACTCAAAAACGCAGAGGACAACATGGACGACCAGACTACCATGATGGCGGATTCCAACAATGGTGCGGGTTCCGTCCCGCGCGGCCATCGCAAGGCGGAAAACGAAGAATACGAGGTCATCTTCCACCCGGCGTTCGCCAGCGCCTGCACCGTGAAGAAGTACGGCCAGGACACCGCGACCGAGCTGTACCGCCAGGGCGACACGCAGGACGACGTGATCGACTGCAGCAGCGGGCACCCGGAGGAGCACGTGATCCGCATCCGGGGCAAGGGGAACGGCCGCGACATCACCATCACGGTCAACGACCCCTCGCACACCCTGCACAGCATCTCGTTCGACCTGTACCGCGAGGCACGCGACCGCAGCGTCAAGCGGCAGTCCAGCGCCCTGGGCGCCGCACCGGCCGACGCCAGCGCCGACGTGGGCGAGACGTTCACGCTGGAGAACGACGCCAAGACCTGCCCGCCGTACTGCGATCCGACGAATCCGGGTTAACGGTGTAACGGGGTAGCCGTCCATGCGCACGCTCATCGCCCAGGCCGCGATGTCGGTCTGCATGCTGGTGTTCGCGCTGCTGGCGCTCCGCATCGCCAGCCGCGTGCCGCCCGGCCAGCCGACGTTCCGCTACGCCTGGGCGCTGACGGGCGCCGCGTTCCTGGTGCGTGTGTGCAACTCGCTGTTCCACGACGTGTTCGCGACGGTCGCGTACGTGGGGGGGGAGGAATCCCGCGCCTGGGCGGCCATCCTGGTGTGGCACCCCATCCTGAACCACAGCCGCACCTTCCTGATCACCGCGTTCTGCATCGTGCTGCTGGTGGCGCTGCGGCGCGCGATCCGTGGGGCGCCGCCGCCGCCCCTGCGCACGGGGGTGGCGGTGGTGCTGTTGGGGATGGTGGTCGGCGGGGTGGTGGGATGGCAGGAGACGACGTTCTCCGGGCTGACCCACTTTACCGCGGTGGCGCTGTGGGACCTGATGGAGATGCTCGCGCTGTTCGCGGTGCTCTACGTGGGGCTCTCCACCGCCACGCTGGACCGCAACCTGTGGGCGTGCATCGGCATCTACACGTTCGTGCTGGCGCTGAGCGTGCTGCTGTTCGCCTTCCTGGCGCGCATCGACGTGCACGGCGAGTGGGCGCCTCGCGCCTCCACCCTGCAGATCGTGAAGACGCTGCTCTACCTCGTGCTCGACACGGTCGCCATCCGGGCCTGGCTCAAGGTGCGGCGCCGCGAGCCGCTGCGCTCGTTCATCGAGGACCGCCCGCTGCGTACCGTAGTCCCGTCGCTGCACCTCTGACGGCGGTACGAACGCCCGCTTCGACCAGACACGGAGGGCGCGGAGCCGATCGGCTCCGCGCCCTC
>DASTNU010000463.1:0-2002 GCA_035720605.1 Longimicrobium sp.
CGCTTCGGCGGCTTATGCGGCGCCGCGCTTCTCCAGGCTGCGCGCGTACTTGCGAAAGGCGTCCACCACGTCGTCCGCGTAGGCGAAGATGTTGCCCACGGCCACCTCCGCCTCCTTGGGAAGCGCCAGCTCCAGCGCGTCGATGGCGCGGCGGATGGCCTGCGCGCGCGCGTGTCCCGCCGTCTTTTCCACGTTGGGGCGCCGGCCGCGGCGCCGGCGCTGGGGCTTGCTCTCCAGCGCGGCGCGGCCCTCGTCCGTCACCGAGACCAGGCCGTTGCGCTCGACGATGCATTGACGCGCCTTGAGCGCGCGGATGATGCGGCCATCCAGGCCGTCCGTAGAAACAGGACCGCTCTGCCGCGTAAGGAACCGCAGCAAATCGCTCTGTTTTTCATTCAGTGTTTGCGCCATGAGAATAAATCTGTTCGTCCCTGCGCCGGAATGCAAGAGGATCCTGCGGTTTTTGTCGGCCGATGGAAATGATGCGCGGAACTGTCGCTCGCTACGTGACATTCGGCTCCGTATCCCGCGCAGGCGCAAGGAAAAAACGGTCAGAAAGGCGCGCCATGCGTGCGACAGCGGAGCGACGAAAGTGGCCGGCCCGTGACATTGCCGCCGGGCCGGCCCCTTCGCCGACGATCAGTCGCGCATCGCGTCCGGATCGATTCCCTGGCGCGCGCACCACTCGCGGTACGCGGAGGGAAGGATCTCCGACGGCTTGATCTCGCTGCGCCCGCCCCAGAAGACGTTCGTGTAGCCGACGGGAATCCCCGCCTCCTCCAGGTGCCGGTCGATGGCGGCCTTGTGGGCCAGCACCGCCTCCTTCTCCGTGCCGTGCGCCACGCCCATCACGTTCACGTTGCCGAACTCCGGTCCGCCCTCGCGCCAGTAGGCGTGGGTCATGATGTAGTGGCGGCCCACCTCGCGCCCGGCATCCATCTCCCGCCCCGGCGGCACCTGCCAGTGGAAGAGCGCGTTGTAGCGGGTGACGCGCGTGCCCCCCGCGGAGGGCTTCACATGCTCCAGGAAGGTGCTGAACCGGCCCACCACGCCGCGCCGGTTCAGCCCGCGCGCGGTGGCCAGGAACAGCTCCAGCGGCAGGCCGGCCTCCGCGGCCCGCGCGGCCCAGGGGTTCTCGACGATCTCGTCCACCGCGAACTCGCGCTTGAGCGGCCCCAGCACCTGCCACTCCAGGTCGGACAGTTCCACGACGGTGTTGTCGTTCACCTGCCCCGGCTCGTCGCTGCGGGCGCCGGGCTCCATGCCCCGCCGGCGGACGTGCCCCACGCCCAGCGTAAAGAGCGCCCGCGCCGGCATCAGCTTGAACGACTCCGCGCCCACCCGGCCGCGCAGGTGCTCCGCGTGCTTCTGCAGCGAAAAGCCCTGCGGCACCTTGAGCGTGGTCCACAGGCGGTAGACGGAGCCCGGCGTCTCCGCGTCGGTGGAGCGGATGACCACGTGCCCGGAGAACGGGTCTTCGTGGAACATGTAGCCGAAGGCGGCGTCCAGCCGCTCCGGCGACACCTTCCACGCCACCAGGGCGCCGGGCGCCAGGTTGGTGGCCAGCATGGTCTGGCGCACGCGGCGGACGACGCCCGCGGCCAGCATGGCGCGGATGCGTTCCAGCACGGTGGAAAGGGGCACGCCGGAAAGGCGGCTGATCTCCGCGAACGGCTCGTCCTGGAATCCCTGGATGCGGTCTTCGGAGACGGCCAGGATCTGCGCGTTCACGGGATCGGTGACCTCCACCGGCACCGTCGCCGTCCCGCCGTCGTCGATGTGCTCGCTCATGCCTGCTCGTGTGCTTTCTTCGCGCGGCGGCTGCTCGTGCATCCGCGTTTCGGACGTGCGCCGCGCCCAGCAAGATGCGCCCCCGCGCGCGCCGCCGACAGGGGGAGTTTCCCCGCGGCCCGGGTCCCCGGGCCCACCCCCTCCCACGAGAGAGTGGGCTCGCTGCTGCTGTTCCGACCGGCGTCCCGGTGCGTAATCCTTTCGTACTCTG
>DASTNU010000464.1:0-3157 GCA_035720605.1 Longimicrobium sp.
GCGCGCGGCGGTCCACCTTGCCGTTGGGCGTCAGCGGCAGCGCGTCCATCGCCACGATGAAGGGCGGGACCATGTAGTCCGGCAGCTTCTGGCGCAGCGCCTGCCGCAGCGCCGCCGCGTCCGGGCGGACGTCGTCGCCCACCACGTACGCCACCAGCCGCCTGCCGCCGGACGGGTCCGGCTGGGCGACCACGAGAGCGTTGCGCACGCCGCCACACCCCAGCAGCGCGGCCTCGATCTCCCCCAGCTCGATGCGGAAGCCGCGGATCTTGAGCTGCGCGTCGGTGCGGCCCAGGAACTCCAGGCCGATCTCCGGCAGCCGGCGCACCCGGTCGCCGGTGCGGTAGACGCGCTCGCGCCGGCCGTCGACCTCGATGGTGACGAACTTCTCCGCCGTCAGCTCCGGCTGACCCACGTAGCCGATCGCCAGGCCGTCGCCCGCGCACACCAGCTCGCCGGGAACGCCCAGCGGCACCGGGCGCAGCGCGGCGTCCACGACGTGCACGCGGGTGTTCGCGATCGGCGCGCCCAGCGGCAGCCGCGCCCGCTCCGTGTCCGCCAGCGTGAGGGTGCGGCAGGTGGTGAAGGTGGAGTTCTCGGTCGGCCCGTAGGCGTGGATCAGCCGCAGCGAGGGGTGCGCCTGCAGCGCGCGCCGCACGTGCGCCACCGACACCACGTCGCCGCCGGCCACCAGCTGCCGCACCCCGCGCAGGGAGTCCAGCTCCGCGTCCACCACCTGGTGGAAGAGGCCGGCGGTCAGGAAGAGGGTGGTGATCCCGTCATCCTCGATCGTCCGCGCCAGCTCGGCCAGCGAGGGGGTGTGCGGCGGGGGGATGACCAGCAGCCCGCCGTTCAGCAGCGCGCCGAACATCTCCGCCACGGAGGCGTCGAAGGCCAGCGGCGCCACCAGGAGGATGGTCTCGTCCGCGGTGTACTCCGCGTAGGTGTTACGCACCAGGCGCACCACGCCCCGGTGCGGCACCGCCACGCCCTTCGGCCGCCCGGTGGAGCCGGAGGTGAACATCACGTACGCCTCGGACTCCGCCGTCGCCTCGACGCCGGGCAGATCCGCATCCGCCGCCTCGCCATCATCCGCGAGGGAGAGGACGCGCCCCGCGAAGGAGGCGAGCGACGGCGGCACCTCGTCGCGGACGACGAGCACGTGGACCGCGGCGTCCTCCATCATCCCCGCCAGCCGCTCCGCGGGATAGGCGGAGTCCAGCGGGACGTAGGAGGCGCCGGCCCTGAGGATCGCCAGGATGACGGCGGGCACCTCCAGCGAGCGCTCCAGCGCGAAGGCCACGCGGTCGCCCGGGCGCACGCCGGCGGCGGCCAGCCGACGCGCCAGCGCGTCCGCCCGCGCATCCAGCTGCGCGTAGGTCAGCGTCTCCCCGCCGAAGCGGACGGCGGCGGCGTCCGGCGCCGCGGCCGCCTGCTCCGCGAACAGCCCGTGGATCGTCGCGTCGCGCGGGTAGCCGATGGCGGTGGGCTCGTCGTCCACCTCGCCGGGACGGGCGGCGAAGAGCTCGGAGAGGCGGCGCTCCGGGTGCGCCGCCGCTTCGTCCACCACGCGGGCGAAGTGCGCCAACAGCCGCCCGGCCGTGGCCGCGTCGAAGAGGTCTGCGTCGTACTCCAGCACGGCCGCCACCCCGTCCGTCCGCTCCACCAGCGCCAGGTTCAGGTCCCAGCGGGCGACGTGCTGCTGCACGTCCACCGGCGCCGCCTGCACGCCGGGGATGCGCAGCTCCTGCCGCGCGAAGTTCTGGTACGCGAAGCTGGCCTGGAAGACCGGCGACCACCCCAGCCCGCGCTCCGGGTTCAGCTCGTCCACCAGCCGCTCGAAGGGCACCTCCTGGTGCGCGAACGCACCCAGCGTGGCCTCGCGGACGCGGCCCACCAGCTCGCGGAAGGTCGGGTCGCCGGACAGGTCCGTCCGCAGCGGGAGGGTGTTGACGAAGAAGCCGATCAGCCCCTCCAGCTCCTCGTGCGTCCGCCCCGCGATCGGCGAGCCCACCACCACGTCGTCCTGGCCGGCGTAGCGGCCCAGGAGCACGGCGTACGCGGCCAGCAGCACCATGAACGGGGTCGCGTCCGTCTCCGCGGCCGCCGCCTGCACCGCGGCGACCGCCCCGGGCGCCAGCTCCGCGCGCAGCAGCGCCCCGCGATGGGCGCGCACGGCGGAGCGCGGGCGGTCCGTGGGCAGCTCCAGCAGCTCCGGCGCGCCGGCCAGCCGCTCCGTCCACCACGCCAGCTGCCGCTCCATCTCCCCGTCCGCCAGGCGGCCGCGCTGCCACGCCGCGTAGTCGGCGTACTGCACCGGCAGCTCCGCCAGCGGCGAGGGCTCGCCGTGGCGGAAGGCGTCGTACAGCGCGGCGAGCTCGCGGTAGAGCACGCCCAGGCTCCACCCGTCCGACACGGCGTGGTGGAGGGTGAGCAGCAGCACGTGCTCGCGCTCCGCCGCGCGGAACAGGCGGGCGCGGAAGAGCGGGCCGCGGGCCAGGTCGAACGGCCGCGCCGCCTCGTCGCGCAGCCGCGCCATCAGCGCGTCCTCGCCGGCGACGGGCTCCACCTCCAGCGCCAGCTCCGCGGCGGGGGAGATCACCTGCAGCGGCTCGGGATCCGCCGCGGCGAAGGTCGTCCGCAGCGCCGCGTGGCGACGGACGATCTCGCCCAGCGCGCGCTCCAGCGCGGCCACGTCCAGCTCTCCCGCCAGCCGCAGCGCCGCGGGGATGTTGTAGACGACGCTCCCCGGGTCAAGCTGGTCCAGGAACCAGAGCCGCTGCTGCGCGAAGGAGAGCGGCGGGGACTCGCCGTCGAAGCGCGCGATGGCCGGGGCCGCCGGCGCCGCGCCGCCGCCCACCCGCTCCGCCAGCCCGGCGACGGTGGGTGCGTCGAACACCGCGCGGAGCGGCACCTCCACGTCCAGCGCCTGGCGGATGCGCGCGACCACGCGGGTGGCCAGCAGCGAGTGCCCGCCCAGCGCGAAGAAATCGTCGTGGACGCCCACCCGCTCCACCCCCATCACCTCCGCCCAGATCTGCGCCAGCGTCTCCTCCACCGGCGTCCGCGGGGCGACGAAACCGCCGTCCGCGGCGAGCTCCGGCTGCGGGAGCGCGCGGCGGTCCACCTTGCCGTTGGGCGTCAGCGGCAGCGCGTC
>DASTNU010000465.1:0-5516 GCA_035720605.1 Longimicrobium sp.
CTCGCCATGCCCGCCCACTCTCCCGTTCCGGGCGCCGCCCCCGCCGGCGGCAGCATCGTCGCCGCCCTGCTCCTTCCGCAGGACCGCATTCCCCGCGAGCCGCTGAGCGCGTGGGCCGGGCGGCTGCGCCAGAACGTGGAGCGCTTCCGCCGCTCCGCCCGGACGCCCGTGCAGCTGTCGCGCGAGGGGAGCGCGGCCGGCAACAACGCCGCCCTGATCGCGGCGCTGCGGGGCGACGCCGAGGGTGCGTGGGCCGCGTGCGAGCGGCAGATGTGGTGGCAGGCGCGCCTGAGCCGGCGCGCGCGCGTGCCGGCCATCGCCGCCCGCTGCGTGCAGCCCTGGGTGAACCTGGCGCGTCTGGAGGCGCTGGCGGGGGACTGGCAGGGCGCGGTGACGCGCCTGGAGCGGCTGCGCCCCCTGGGCAAGTCGGGCGCCATCGCGCTGCAGCCGCTGCGCCGCGACGGCACCGGGTGCAGCCAGATCACCGGGAGCGGCGACGACGACTTTCCCGCCGTGCTCGACAACATGTACGTCATCGACACCCTGCGGGCGCTGCTGCAGAACCGCCGCTGGGACGAGGTGCTGCACTTTGCCGACGCGGTGCGCCGGCGCTTTCGCCCCGGGCTGGGGCTGTGGGCCATGGAGGCGCAGGTGGTGGCCGCCTGCCGCGCCGGCGACCACGACCGCGCGCGCGCCGTGGCCTGCGAGGCGCTGGAGCGCCCCGACGTGACCGCGTGGCGGCGGGTGGTGTTCCGCATGCGGCTGGCCGAGGTGGAGGCGTGCGCCGGCGACGCCGCCGGCGCGGCCGCCGCGCTCGCGCCGCTGGCGCGCGGGGTCCGCCGCCTCAGCGCCGAGGCGCGCGCGCAGCTGCAGCCGCTGTACGTGCTGGCCCGCCTGGCGGGCGCCTGCCTGGAATGCGGGATGGCGGAGGACGCGGCGGCGATCGCGGGCGGCGTGTACGAGGGCGCGCGCGCCGCGGGCGACCAGGTGTTCCAGGTGGAGGCGCTGCGCGTCCTGGTGCGCGCGGCGCCCGACGCCGGACGGGCGGGGTGGGCGGAGACGCTCGCCGCGCTGCAGGGGGAGACGGAGTACCGGCAGTACCGCGCGCCGGGCGCGCCCCCGGCGGACTCCGTCGTCATCGACGCCCTGCTCGCCGAGCTTGCAGAGGTCTACGCGGCCTGAACCCGGGCCGCCCCATCGCACGGAGCCGGACCATGCGCCTGACCGCCTACCGCCTGGGCCCCGTGGTGCCCGTCCTGCGCCCCGCCACCCCGCGGCGCGCCTGGATGGACGAGACCACCGAACGCTACGCGTACCGGTGCCTGCCGCTCACCATGGGCAACATGTTCGGCTGGGAGCTGCTCAGCCCCGCCACCTTCGAGGCGCTGTGGACGGGCGGCAGGGGGGTCGGCGCCATCCAGGTCGTCCGGCTGGACGGGGGAAAGGGGCAGCTTCCCTCCAGCCATTTCGGCCACGGCGTGCTCACCTTCAACACCAGCCACCTCTTCCGCACCGACGCGCGCTGCCAGATGTTCGTGACCGGGCCCCCCAACCTGCCCAAGGACGGCATCGCCCCGCTCACCGGGATGGTGGAGACCGACTGGCTTCCCTTCGCCTTTACCATGAACTGGCGCTTCACCCGCCCCGGCGTGCCGGTGCGCTTCGAGGAGGGCGAGCCCTTCTGCCACTTCTTCCCCGTCTCGGCGGGGGCGCTGGAGGCGATCGAGCCCGTCCTGCGCGACCTGGACGACGAGCCGGAGCTGGCGGCGCAGTACCGGGAGTGGAAGGCCAGCCGCGACCAGTGGGTGGAGGACCTGCAGGTGCCGGGAACGGTGGCGAACCAGCAGGGGTGGCAGCGGTTCTACCACCGCGGCCTGCAGCTGGACGGGGAGCGTGCCCCCGTCGAGCACCGCACGCGCATGCGCCTGTGCCCCTTCCACGCCGCCGCGGGGGAGGCGGGGGAGGAAGTGGAAGCATCGCGCGCGGAGGCCCCGGTGGAGGACGGTGCGGAGGTGGCGGCGGGATGATCGCCTTCCAGGAGGGCGGCGTCGCGCGCGCGCAGCCGGGGCCGGAGGACACGCTGATGGTGCTTCCCGGCGCGCTGGTGGCGTCGATCGAGGAAGCCGCCGTGGTGCTGTGCCTGCCGGGCGAGAGGGGAGGGGTGCGGCTCCGGCGCGGGGTGTACGACCTGTACCGCGCGTTTCACCTGCCGCGCAAGGTGGCGGAGGTGCTGCCGGAAGACCCGGCGCGGCGGGCGAAGGTGCTGGACGTGGTGCGGCTGCTGGCGGCGAAGGGCTTCCTGGTGCCGCCGGAGGTGGGGATCCCGGCGCCGGCGGGCGCGCCCGCCCCGCCGGGGGAGCCGGACCCGTTCAGCGTTCTGGCTTGAGGCGGTGGTGGCGCAGGAAGTCCATGAACTTCAGGTAGTCGTCCTGCGCCACGCCGAAGACGGAGAGCGCGCGCTTGTAGCTCCAGTTGCTGCGGCGCAGCCCCTCCTCGATCACGGCCCGCACCTCGGCGCGGTTGAGCTCGCGGTCCATGAAGGGATCGTACACCAGCTCCCAGAAGCTCCCCGCGCCGCCGGCCATCCGCCCCACCAGCTCCGCGGCCACGGGCGAGGGGGCCACGGAGACCAGCGCGGCCGCGACCGAGCCGCCCGCGGCCGCGCCCGGCGGGGCCGTCTCCAGCGTGGTCCCGCAGTCCAGCTGCTCCTCGAAGGAGGAGGGCTCGATGGTCCCGGTGCCGGAAAGGGAGTGGCTGGTCTCCACCACCGCGCGCAGCTCGCGGACGTTGCCGGGCCAGGAGTAGCGCGCCAGCCGGTCCAGCGCGCCGTCGCTGAAGCGGCGGGCGGTGCCGGTGGCCGCGTTCAGGCGGCCCACGTAGTGGTCCGCCATCAGCCGCCAGTCGCCGCCCCGGTCGCGCAGGGGGGGAACGTGCAGCTGCATGTAGCGCAGGCGAAAGAACAGGTCCTCGCGAAAGCGGCCCTGGGCCACCAGGGTGCGCAGGTCGCGGTTGGTGGCCGCGATCACCCGCACGTCCACGTGGCGCACGCGGGCGTCGCCCACCGCCACCAGCTCGCCCTCGCTCAGCACGCGCAGCAGCATGGCCTGGGCGGCCAGGGTCAGCTCGCCCACCTCGTCCAGGAACACCACGCCGCCGTCGGCCTCGGTAAAGACGCCCCGGTGGTCCTCGAAGGCGCCGGTAAAGCTGCCGCGCCGGTGGCCGAACAGCTCGCTGGCGATGAGCTGGCTTTCCGTGTACTGGGCGCAGTTGACGCTGAAGAACGGCTTGCGCGAGCGGGCGCTCAGCAGGTAGATGGCGCGTGCGAACAGCTCCTTCCCCGTCCCCGTCTCGCCGGTGATCAGCACCGGTCCGGAGGCCTCGGCAAAGCGCAGCACCCGCTCCTGCAGGGCCAGCATCGAGGCGTGCTCCCCCACCAGCACCGTCTCGCGCCGCTCGCCCCACCGCTCCAGCGACATCAGCCGGATGCGCCGGGCCACGTCCGTTTCTTCGATGCCGATGCCGCGGGATCGCTGGATCATGGCTGCCGTTCCGGGTACGGGGACCGGGGGGACGTTTTCCGCCGGTCCGCACGCGGTAGCCGCGGGCGGACCGGCAACGTCGGCGAAGGCCGGGGCGGAGGGCAGGGAAGGGCGGCGGCGCAGGGCGCCGCGTCCGCTGCCGCCGGACGGCCGCACGCCGTAAAATCCTTGTGGGGCGGGGCGAAGCCGGGATGAACCGGCTGGGTCTGCCGGAGTTGCGTCAAGAAGTGTCTGGTACGATACCTCGCCCCGGGGGCACTGTCAACGGTTTGTCGCGGGTAAGGGTGGGCCGGCATCTGGCGATCTTTTTCCGTCTCAGCATGCGGAGGCAACTCGATGCGAGGTGACGCGTGAAGGCGAGACGCTATCCCCTGGCGGGCACGCTGGGGCTGGCCACCCGCCACGCGCGGGCCGCGGTCCTTCCCGCGGCCGCGCGCGAGCGGGTGATCTGGGTGGCGGGGCGCATTCCCGCGCCGCTCACCCGCGCGGCGTACCTGGAGTGCCGGCTGCGCGACGGGCCGGACCCGGTGGACCTCATCTTTCGCGTGGAGCGCGAGGGCGCGGAGATCCTGGCGGGGCGCAACCCGGTCATCGGCCCGGGGCACCTGGGGTCGTGCGGCCCGGCGTGGGGGCGGGTGGCGGCGCTGTGCGGGGCGTGGCTGGACGGCGGCCACCCCGCGTGGGCGCTGGTGCGCCACCTGTGGCTGGAGCTGGACCTGGACGCGCCCGCCGCCCCCGGCGCGCCGCCGGTGCCCTCGCCCTCCGTCTTCCTGGCGCTGGACGACGACGCCACGGCGGGGATGGACGCCGGCGCGCTGCTGGACGTGCTCTGCACGCTGCTGGACCCGCTGGCGCCGGGGGGGATGGACGGCGACTCGCGCCGGCGCGTGCGCAGCGTGCTGGAGCGCCGCCCGCCCGGCGCGGCGGTGCCCTACGCGGGGATCATGCTTTCCCGCGCGCGGCAGGCGGTGCGCCTCTACCTGTCCCGCGTGGAGGCGCGGGAGGTCCCCCCGCTGCTGGACCGGGTGGGGTGGCCGGAGGACCACGCCCGCGACGCCGCCGGCGTGCTGGCGGAGGTGGCCGCGGGCGAGACGCCGCCGCTGGGGATGCTGCACCTGGACGTGCTGGAGGGCGCGCTGCTCCCCCGGCTGGGGCTGGAGTACACGCTGGAGCGCAAGAGCCAGGTGCGCGGGCAGATCGTGGAGCGGGGGTTCATCGACCGGCTGGTGGAGTGCGGGCTGTGCCGGCCGGAGCGGCGCGACGCGCTGCTGGCGTGGCCGGGGTACGAGGTGCGCACGCTGCGCCACGAGCTGTGGCGCAGCTGGCTCATCCGCCGGGTCAACTGCATCAAGCTGGTGCACGAGCCCGACCGCGAGGCGCAGGCCAAGGCGTACCTGCTGGCCTTTCACCAGCCGTACCTGGCCAGCCGCCCGCAGGTAGAGGCGGGACTGCGATAGAGGCGGGTATCTATCGGCTAGACGCGGGGTGCGCCGGGGGGTGGCGCGGGGGTGCCGGCGGACGGCAGATGTTCAGCGCTGGCGCGGCTTTTCGATCACCCGGCGCGCGGCATCCGAGTTGCCTTCGGTACCGGCGGGCCACGCTGAACCCTTCCCCCCGCACAGGACCGGACCCGATGTCTGCTCCCGCCAAGAAGACGGACGATCTCCTGCGGGAGGTCGTCGAGCGCGCCACCAGCGACCGCGAGTTCCGCGGCCGCCTGCTGGCCGACCCCGCGGCGGCCATCCGCAACACCTTCGGCGTGATCCTGCCGTACACCTACCGCATCCGCTTCATGGAGCGGCCGGCCAACCTCGACGAGCTGATCGTGCTGCCGCCCCTCGACGGGCACAACGAGCTGGACGAGGACGACCTGGAGCAGGTGGCGGGCGGCGGCGACACCGACGGCTGCGGGAGCTGGTAGCATGGCCCTGCTGGAGCGCATCGGCGTCTTTGCCCCGCCCCCCGCTCCCGCTCCCG
>DASTNU010000466.1:0-3716 GCA_035720605.1 Longimicrobium sp.
CCACCGCCCGCCCGTGCTGCTGCTGGACGAGCCGACGGACGGGCTGGACCCCCTGGCGCGCGAGGACTTCGGCGCGCTGCTGGTGGAGCACATGACGGAGTCGCCCACCACGGTGCTGTGGAGCACCCACCACGTGCACGAGGCGGAGCGGATGGCGGACCACGTGGGCGTGCTGCGCAACGGCCGCCTTCTTCTCCAGGCGCCGGTGGACGAGGTGCGCCGGCACCTGCGCCGCTACCACGCCGAGGTGCCGGAGGCGTGGGCGGGCGCGCCCGGACTCAACGGCGACGTGCTGGCGCGCACGCGCTCCGGCCGCGAGATCACCTGGACGGTGTGGGGCGAGGAGCGCGAGGTGGCGGAGCGCCTTTCCGCCTCCGGCGCCACGGTGCGCGACGCCGCCCGCCTGTCGCTGGAAGACGCCGCGCTGGCGCTGCTGCGCGCCGGGGAGGCCGCGTGACCGCTGCCCCGTTGCGCCGGACGGCGCGCTGGACGGGGGTGGTGGGGGCGGAAAGCGCCGCGCTCTTTCCGCCCGGGCCCATGCTGCTGACGCTGCTGGCGGCGGTCGTGCTGACCGCCGGCCCCTTCAGCGGGGGAGGGGTGGGAGGCCCCTTCTCCGACGTGCGCGATTTCATGCCGCTGATGTTCTTCCTTCCGCTGCTCCACTGGCGCGGGCGGGCCGGGCGTGGCTCGCTGGACGTGGCGATGCCGGTGGCCGCGCCGGGCTACGACCTGGTGCGCGTGGGCTGCGGCGCCCTGGCGGCGGCGGTCACGATGGCGCTCGTGACGGGCGTCCACGCCTGGAGCGTGGCGCGGATGTTCGCTCTCACCGACGCCCCGGACGGATATCCCGCGTCGTACCCGCTGGCGCTGACGCTCACGGGCGTGGCGTACTACCTGTTCGGGTCGGCCGTCATGCTGCGCGCGCCGCGTCCGGGGCGCGTGCTCCTGGCCGTATTCGGCGTCGCGGTCGCCGCCATGTTCCTTACCGGCGTGGGGCTGGAGGGACACGGGCGCACCGTGAGCTACGCCCGCGACGGAAGCGTCACGGCCGTCACCTACACGACCTCGCTCACGCTGCTCAAGGCGCTGGTCTGGCTGGCGTGCGGGGCCGCGGCCGTGCTGGCGGCGGCGTGGGTGGGCCGCCATGAGGAAGGGGCGGGTGCGGCGGCGTGGAGCAGCCCGTGGCCCGGCGCGCGACGTCCGCGCGCCGCCGCACCGCCCGCGCGGCTGCCGGCGGTCCGCCGGATCCCGCGGCCGCTGGTGCCGGCTGGAGCGCTGGCCATCCGGCAGCTGGAGCTGCTGTTTTCGCGGATAGCGTGGCCCATGGCGATGGCCGCCGCCGCGGCAGCGTGGTTCGCGATCCGGGAGACGCGCTCCAGCTTCGTCGTGGACCCGCTGCCGTTCGTGGGCGTCTGGTTCGTCGCCTTCTTCTGGCCGCTGCTGGTGTGGGTGGACGAGGGCAGCGGCCGGGACTGGGACGAAGCCCGACCGGTGGACGCCTTCACGCGGCACCTGCTGCTCGTGGGGGCGGGGCTGGCCTGGCTACAGGCGGCCCTGCACCTGGTGCTGATCGGCTGCGTCGGCGGGGCCGCGACCGTGGTAGGGGTGGTGGCCGCGCTGCGCGACGTTCCCGGGTGGGCGTGGCCCGGCCTGCCGCTCTGTGCGACGGCCCTTTACTGCCTGGGCTCGCTCCCCGCGCTGCTGTCGCGCCGTCCCGTCGCGTGGAGCATCATCGGCTTCCTGCTCCTGGCGCAGGGGCTCATCGGGTCCGTGGCCCTGCTGGGGTTCCGCACCGCGGATGCGCCGGTGCTGGCTCCGGCGCGCGTGTTCGCCCCCGCGGGCTTCGCTGCGGGCGGAAGCTGGTCCCTGGCCGCCGGGCTGGTGTGGATCCCCGTCTTTGCCGCGCTGGTGGTGGCTGCCGTCCACCGCCGCGTGCAACGGGACCGGCAGGGCGGCTTCGCCGGGATGCGTCGCGCCCCGGCAGCCTGACGAGAGCCGCGCCCGGCGAGCGGGAGCCATCCCCCGCGCCCGGGCGCTCACACCGTTCGCCAACGATGAGAGGGGGTCTCGATGAGCCACGCCGCTCTCCCCACCCGTTCGCCCGCCCGGCGCGCCCCGGCGCGGTGGCACCAGGCCGTCCGCGCGGAGCTGCGAGTGCAGATGGCCGGTCTTTCCGGAGGGTGGCTGGGCCTCCTGTTCCTGTTCATGGCCACGGGGATCGGCTATGACAGGGAGGGAGCGGACATCTTCGAGAGGCCGTTCGGGATAGTATCGATACTCGCCGCGATGATGTTCTTTTTCCCGCTCGCCTTCTGGTTCCCGGCGCCTCGTACGCCGGCGCTGCCGATGGGCCGGGTGCGGCTGGAGCTGATCCGGGTGGCGTGCGGCGCCGCGTTCGCAGCCGGCATTCTCGGCGTGTCCGTGTGCCTGCACACGGCCGCGCTGGTCCTGCTGACGGACTCGCGGGGAACCGTGGCCGGCTTTCCTGCGTGGTATCCGCTCTCGCTGTTCATCGCCGGCATGGCCAGCTACCTGCTGGGCGCGGCGGTGACGCTGCGCGCCGAGCGCCCCGGACGCGCGTTGCCCGTCGTCGCTTCCCTGGGCCTGGTGGCGCTCTCGCTGGCCGGAGTGGGGCTGGAGACGACCGAGTACAGCGCGACGTGGAACGAGGACGGCACCATGACCCGGACCGCCAGCACCGCTCTCACCATCCCGTCCGCGCTGCTGCGCCTGGGGCTCTCCGGCATCGCGGTCGCGCTGGCGGTCTCTGCCGGCCACGCATCCGACGGTTTGCGGTGGAGGCTGCGCAACCCGCTGGGCGGCTGGGCGCCCGCGCCGCGCGCCCGCGTCCGTCCTCCCCCTGCGGCGCTGCGTGTTCCGCGCGCGCAGGCACCGCTGCCCGCTATCGCGATGCGTCAGTTCGTGGTGCTGGCGCCTCGCATGGCCTGGCTGCTCCCGTTCATCGCATTCTTGGCGTGGCGGCTGTGGGCCGCCGAGATCTCGGCGGCCAGCGACACCCCCGCGTTCATCACCGACATCAACACCTTCGGGGTGCTCTACCTTGCGGCGTCCCTGTGGCCGGCGCTGGTGTGGATGGGCGAGCACCACGAAAGCCCCTGGGATGCGGTGCGGCCGGCGGGCGCGGTGGTTTGGCGGCTGCTGCACGCCGCCGCGGGGATGGGCTGGCTGCTGATTGCGGCTCTGCTGCTGATGGCTGCCTCCGTGCGGGGCGCCATGTCGGCCGGGACGCTCGGATCGCCCGCGGAGCTGCCGGTTTATCTCTGGCTGGGGCTTCCGATCGCCACGCTGGTGATGTACTGCCTGGGCACCGTCATGATCGTGCTGTCCGACCGGATCGTGCTCACGGGGATTCTCGGCGCCGTGTGGGTCATTCCGGTGATGCTTATCGCCATGGAAATGTTGCTCGGTGGTGGGCTCGGGCCGTCGCTGACGCCAGTTTCCCCCATCCGCGTCCTTGCGCCCATAGGCTGGACGGGAGGAGAGGACTGGTCGATCATCCCCGTGCTGCTCTGGACTCCCCTCTGCCTGGCCGCTGCCGTGGGCGCGATCTGCCTTCAGGTCTGGCGGGAGCGGCGCGGCGGCTATCTGGACCGCCGCACGATCGCGCGGCTGGCGTGGAGCTCCTGGCGGCGTCGGCGCGCCGTCCCCGCGCGCTGATCGACGATGAAAACCGCGCCGGCACCTGGCCAGGTGCC
>DASTNU010000467.1:0-6950 GCA_035720605.1 Longimicrobium sp.
GGCGAATCGCCCCCGCGCCGTCCCGGGACGGCGCGGGGGCGATTCGCCGGGAGGCTGCCGCGAGCTCAGGCCGCGCGGCGCGCGGGCTGGCCCGGCGCCCCGCGCGTGGCGTCGGAGAGCGGCTCCCGCTCGTTGGCGTGGCGCAGGTAGGCTTGCACCTCGGGCGTCAGCTCCGGGAGCTTGTGCGCGGGGGTGAGCCAGAGCTTCAGGAACCCGGCGTAGGCGTCGGCGCTCATGGGCGCGCGCTTCGGTGCAAAGGAGCGGTTCTTCATGGGAGGACTTCGGTCGGGGGGACGTCGTCGCTGCGGCGGGGCGATCCCGGTCCGCGTTCATCCGTGGCAAAAGCAACGGCCGTGCCGGACCGCTCCCGCGTGCCGGATGCGGCCGCGCGGATCGAGCAAAGCGTTGCGGATAGAGACCTCTCCCGCTTCCACCCGCCGTTCCCCTGCGTGTCGGCGAGGCTCTCTCCCCGGCGCTGGATCGTCCGGTAGTGTCACATCCTGGGACAACCCTGCCACGCTGGTGTGACACCGCCGACGCGCCGACCTCCTCATCCACCGCTGCTCCCTGCCCGCTCCCTCCATGACCCGCATCCTCTGCCTGCTGGCGCTCCCGTTCGTCTTCACCCCCGCGGCGCTGAGGGCGCAGGACGACGTGTCGTGCGACGAGCCGCGGACGCAGCTGGAGATGAACCAGTGCGCGGCGCGGGAATTCACGCGGGCGGACAGCATCCTGAACGCCGTCTGGCAGCAGGTGATCAGCCAGGTGGATCCGGATCTGGCGCCGCCGCTGCGGCAGGCGCAGCGGGCGTGGATCCAGCTGCGCGACGCGCAGTGCGCGTTCGACCGGGCGGAGTTCGAGGGTGGGAGCATGGCGCCGATGGTCCATTCCTTCTGCATGGCGTTCCATGCGCGGGAGCGAACGGCGTACCTGCGGCGCGTGCTGCCGGACTCGCACGAGGTGGAGCAACAGGCGGAGGTCGAGGCGGCGGCGGGCCGGCTGTTCGACGCCATGCACGACCGCGACACGGTGGCGCTGGGCGAGATGATCCACCCGCGCGCGCTGGTGGCGGCGATCGCGCCGGGCGGCGAGGCGCAGCTGCGCACCGCGGAGGAGTTCATCCTCGCGGTGGCGGAGAGCCGGCAGGCGCTGCGCGAGGAGATCCGCGACGCGCGGGTGGAGATCGACGGCGACATGGCGACGCTGTGGGCGCCGTACGATTTCTACCGCGACGGCCGCTTCAGCCATTGCGGCACCGACGCCTTCCAGTTCATCCGCCAGGACGGCGCCTGGAAGCTGATCGCCGTCACTTACACGCGCCGCACCACGCAGTGCGACGCGCAGGGCTTCTGATGTCGCACCAGGACGGAAGCGAGTACCGGATCCGCATCGAGGACGAGCCGTCCGCCGAGGACCGGCAGAAGGTGATCGACGGGCTGTACGCGCACAACGCCAGGTTCACCCCCGAGATTCCCCAGCACCTGCTGACCATCCTGCTGCGCGACGGCGAAGGCGAGGTGCGCGGTGGGCTGCTGGCGGAAACGTACTGGGGGTGGATGTTCGTCGCTTTCCTCTGGGTGGACGAGCCGCTGCGGGGGCAGGGGCACGGCGAGCGCCTGATGCGGACGGCGGAGGAGGAGGCGATTCGCCGCGGCTGCGCCCACGCCTACCTGGACACCTTCGACTTCCAGGCACGGCCCTTCTACGAGTGGCTGGGGTACGAGCTGTTCGGCCAGCTGGACGACTTTCCTCCCGGCGGCAGCCGCTACTTCCTGCGCAAGCGGCTGGACCCCGATCCATCGACAGAATCGCATCCGTAGCACGGGAACACCCGGCGGGCCGAGACACGCCGATCTCCCTGCCACGGTAGGCCGCTTGCATGTGACCCCGGCGCGCGGAAGCTCGTCTGCCGCGCGGATCGGGGTCCCCCCAGGACTGGAGTGGTGGTGAACGGAAAAAGGTGTTGATCGTGGAGGATGACGCGGCGAGCCTCGACATCTTCGAGACCATCCTGCGCCACGGCGGCTACGCGGTGCTCACCGCGACGAGCGGCGCGGCGGGGGTGGAGACCGCATGCGAGACGCGGCCGGACCTGGTGGTGGTGGACATCGGGCTGCCGGACGGCCCGGGCTTCGGCGTGCTGGACGAGCTGAGCGACCACCCGGCGACGGAGCACATCCCGCTCATCGTCTGCACGGTGCACGTCTTCGAGCACGACGAGAAGCGCGCCCGCCGCGCCGGCGGCGACGTCTTCCTCAAGAAGCCCATCGACCCCACGGACCTGCTGGAGGCGGTGAACCGGTTGCTCTCGTCGAACGGCGCGGGGTAGCTTCCGCGGCGGACGTCGATGGTTGACACCCGCCGGGCGCCCGCGCAGATTGGGCACAGGATGCGTCAGCTACGCGGTCCCACCTTTGCGGTCGGGGCCGCGTTTCCGTTTGTGGATGCGCGGCGGGACGGACGCCGGACTCTGGGCGGAGCGATGAGGGATCGGAAAAGCCAGTGCGTGGTGATCGTCGGCTCGCAGTGGGGCGACGAGGGGAAGGGAAAGATCGTCGACGTGCTCGCCGAAGAGGTGGACGTCGTCGCGCGCTACCAGGGCGGCGCCAACGCCGGCCACACGGTGCACGTGGGGGAGGAGGAGTTCATCCTGCACCAGATCCCCAGCGGCATCCTGCACCCGCGGCGCCGCTGCCTGCTGGGGAACGGCGTGGTGTTCGATCCCTTCCAGTTCTTCGACGAGCTGGACGCGCTCACCGCCCGCGGCATCGACGCCGAGGGGCGCGTGGGGGTCAGCGGGCGCGCGCACCTGCTGCTCTCCTACCACAAGCTCTGGGACCGCGCCCAGGAGGCCAGCCGCGGCACGGAGAAGATCGGCACCACGGGGCGGGGGATCGGCCCGGCGTACGAGGACAAGGTGGCGCGGCAGGGGATTCGCCTGGCGGACCTGCGCGACCGCGCCCGCGCGGAGGAGCAGCTGCGCCGCGCCGCCGCCCGCGTGAACCAGCGCCTCTCGCTGCTGGACAGCGGCGAGCAGGTGGATGCGGACGCGCTGGTGGACGAGGTGATGTCCATCCGCGAGCGCCTGCTGGGGATCTCCGTCGATACCGGGCGCGTGATCCACGACGCGCTGCGCGCCGGGGAACGGGTGCTGCTGGAGGGTGCCCAGGGGGCGCTGCTGGACGTGGACCACGGCACCTACCCGTACGTCACCTCGTCCAACACCACCGCGGGCGGCGCGGCGCTGGGCGTGGGCATCGGTCCCACGCGCGTGGACGACGTGGTCGGCGTGGTGAAGGCGTACACGACGCGCGTGGGCGAGGGCCCGCTGCCCACCGAGTTCATGGACGAGCTGCAGGAGCGCGTGCGCACGCTGGGCGGCGAGTACGGCGCCACCACGGGGCGGCCGCGCCGCTGCGGCTGGTTCGACGCCGTGGTCGTCCGCTACGCGGCACGGGTGAACGGGCTGACCGGGCTGGCGGTGACCAAGATGGACGTGCTCGACACGCTGGACGAGCTGCAGATCGCCGTCCGCTACCGGGTGGAGGGGCACGAGCTGGAGGACTTTCCCGGCGACCTGGGCCTGCTCGCCGCCGCGGAGCCCGTCTACGAGACGCTGCCGGGGTGGAAGACGTCCACGGCCGAGGCGCGCACCTGGGACGACCTTCCGGAGAACGCGCGGCGGTACCTGGAGCGCATCGCGGCGCTGACGGAGACGCCCGTGTGGTACGTCAGCGTGGGCACGCGGCGCGACCAGATCATCCACGTGGAGCGGTAGCCCGCGCGTTCCGGCCGGATGCACGGACGGGCGCGCTCATGCCGCGCCCTTGTTCGTTTGCGGGGTGGGGGGAGGAGCGCTCCGGACCCGGGAGACGAGGAGGACGTCATGATCGGTATCCACAGCCTTTCCCGCGCGGCCGCGGCCGCCTGCATCGCCGCCGCCGCGCTGCCGGCCGCCGCGGACGCGTGCGTGATCGGGGTGTTCTCGCCATGGCACGACGGCGCGCACCTGATCGCCACCGCGACCGCGGACACGGTGCCCGCCGGGGACGGCGGCATCTCTGGCCAGGTGATGCGGATGGAGCGCCTGGGCGGCCCCGATGCGGACAGCGTCGGAGAGGGCGCGGACCGCGTGGTGCTGGTGCCGTGGGCGCACGACGCGGAGTGCCGCCTGGAGCGCTGGACGGGGAGCGCGCGCTGGGCGCCGCCCGGCGAGCGGGGGTTGTTCCTGGCCAACCTGCGCCCGCGCGAGAGGTGGGTGGACGGGGTGCCGACGTTCGACGTCTTCGTGGCGGACCAGTTCCCCTTTCCGCAGCGGGTGCGCGACATGCCCCCCGGGGGGGCGGCCTCGCTGCTGACGGCGGAGCAGGTGTTCGAGGTGATGGAGCTGCTGCCGCGCTTCGCGGAGTACCGGGAGAACCGGGGGCCGGCCCTGCGGCCCCTGCTGGAATGGGCCCGCGCCCATCTGGAGCTGGCGCGCCGCTATCCGGCCTCGGAGATGCTGGCCGGGATCGGGGACGCCGGCGGCTGAGGACGGCGTGCAGAGCGAGGGGGCAGACTCTTGAGCAATCGATCCGATCCACCGGTGATGGAATCCGCCGAATCCGCGCTGCGGCACGTGAAGCCCGCGGTGCGCCGCGTGGGCGCGTACACGCTGCGGCCGTACGAGCCGCGCATCAAGCTCAACCAGAACGAGAGCCCGTACGACGTTCCGGAGGCCATCAAGGAGCGCATCCGCGCGGAGCTGGCCACCCGGCCGTGGAACCGCTACCCGCCGTTCGTCGCCAGCAACTTCATCCAGGCCGTCGCCGAAGCCACCCGCTGGCCGGCGGACGGCATCCTGGTGGCGAACGGATCGAACGAGCTCATCCAGTGCATCCTGGCCGTCACCGTGGGCCCGGGCGTCTCCGTCGTCATCCCCGAGCCGACGTTCACCCTCTACCGGCTGATGACGGAGGTGAACGGCGGCACCCCCGTCGCCGTGCCGCTGGACGAGGAGCTGTCGTTCGACGTGGAGGCCATCGTCCGCGCCGCGCGGCAGACGGACGCGGCGGGCGTCGTCCTCTGCACGCCGAACAACCCGACGGGATCGGCGCTCACCCGCGAGCAGATCGAGCGGGTGCACGACGAGACGGAGGCGCTGATCCTGCTGGACCAGGCGTACGTGGAGTTCGGCGGGTACGAGGCCATCCCGCTGCTGGAGGGGCGGCCCCGGCTGGTGGTCCTGCGCACCTTCAGCAAGGCGATGGCGATGGCGGGGCTGCGCGCGGGGTACATGCTGGCCGATCCCGCGCTGGCGGCGGAGGTGAACAAGGCCAAGCTGCCGTACAACATCAACTTCTTCACCGAGTGCGCCGCCGCGCAGGTGCTGCGCTCCCGCGCCGAGCTGGCGCCGCTGGTGCACGCCATCAGCGCCGAGCGCGACCGGCTGTACGCGGAGATGCGCGGCATCCCCGGCCTGCGCGTCTATCCCAGCGCGGCGAACTTCCTCCTCTTTCGCGTGGAGGCGCCGGGGATCACCCACACGGGGGTGTTCGACCGGCTGCTGCACGACCACGGGGTGCTGGTGCGCGACGTGTCGAAGTATCCCATGCTGGCCGGCTGCCTGCGGGTGAACGCGGGCGCGCCGGAGGAGAACGACGCCTTCCTGGACGGACTGCGGACCCTCATGCGCGAGGCAACGGGATGAGCCGGACGGGCGAGCGGCGGCGCGCCACGCGTGAGACGGAGATCCGCGTGCGGATCGGCCTGGACGGCACGGGGCAGGCGAGCGTGCGGACCGGGATCGGCTTTTTCGACCACATGCTGGACGCGCTGGCGCGGCACGGGATGTTCGACCTGGAGGTGGAGTGCCGCGGCGACCTGCACATCGACGCGCACCACACGGTGGAGGACGTGGGGATCGTGCTGGGCGGCGCCTTCCTGGACGCGCTGGGCGACAAGCGCGGCATCGTGCGCTACGCGGACGCCACGGTGCCGCTGGACGAGGCGCTGGTGCGCGCGGTGGTGGACGTCTCCGGCCGCCCCTTCATCCACTTCGACGTCCCCCTGCCGCTGGAGCAGGTGCTGATCGGCCAGTTCGACGCGGCGCTTTCGGCCGAGTTCTGGCGCGCGTTCGCCATGGAGGCGCGCCTCACGCTGCACCTGGACGGCCTGCGCGGCGACAACGCGCACCACGTGGTGGAGGCCACCTTCAAGGCCGCCGCCCGCGCGCTGGACGCGGCGACCGCCATCGACCCGCGCCGCGCGGACCAGGTGCCCAGCACCAAGGGCGCGCTGTGACCGCGCCGCGCGTCGTGCTGCTGGACTACGGCGCGGGGAACCTGCGCTCGGTGGCCAAGGCGTTCGAGCACGAGGGGGCGGAGGTGGTGCTGACGGACGATCCGGCCGTCGCGCGCGATGCCGATCGGCTGGTGCTGCCGGGGCAGGGGCACTTCGGGCAGTGCATGACGCGGCTGCGGGAGAGCGGGCTGGCGGACGCGGTGCGCGGGCACGTGGCGGCGGGGCGGCCGTTCATCGGCATCTGCGTGGGGATGCAGCTGCTGTACGAGGGGAGCGAGGAGGCGCCGGGGGTGCCGGGGCTGGGGCTGCTTCCCGGCACCGTGCGCCGCATCCCCACGGACCTGCCGCTGCCGCACGTGGGATGGAACGCGGTGGAGTTCATCCGCCGCGCGGACGCCGATCCCGTGCTGGCGGGGGTGGCGGGGCCGGAGGCGCGCTGGTTCTACCACGTGCACTCGTACGCGGTGCTGGAGGACGACAACGAGAACGTGCTGGGCCGCTGCCGCTACGACGCGGCCTTCGCCAGCATCGTGGGGCGCGGCAACGTGTGGGGCATCCAGTTCCACCCGGAGAAGAGCCAGGAGGACGGGCTGCGGATCCTGGGGAACTTCGCCCGGCTGTGATGATGAGTGCGTTAGTGCGTTAGTGCGTTAGTGCGTTAGTTGAGG
>DASTNU010000468.1:0-2925 GCA_035720605.1 Longimicrobium sp.
GCGGCTCCGCGTTCCTGGGTGATGACGAGCGTTGCTGGATCCGGTCGTCAGCCTTCGACGGGCGTTGCGGTCTTTGCGTGCCGCCGGAAGGGGGCGAGGACGGCGGAGGCGCGGCGGCGGATGAGGGTGGCGCCCACGCCGATCACCAGGAACGTCCCGATCATCACCGCCCACCAGAACTGGAAGCCCGGGACGCGCGTTCCCACCTCGCTGACCGCCGCGGCGCACAGCCCAACGTACGACCACGTCATCCACTGGTAGTGGTGCTCCACCCAGTTCGTCCGCCGGCGGCGGATCGGCTGGACGACCCCGGCGATCACCGTCGCCAGGCTGAAGACCGCCGCCACGTGGAACGGGCCGAACCCGCCGAAGAGGCGGTAGATCATCAGCGCGGTCACGTTCAGCAGCAGCATGCTGCCGACGTACACCCAGCCGAGGCGCCGGTGGGCGCGGGTCCCCTTGCGCCGCGCCAGCACCGCGGCGCCGGAGCCCAGCGCCACTACGGCGCACGTCATGTGGAACCAGCCGAGGGCACTCATGCCTGCCCGGTACGCACGTGGCGCGCGGCGGGTTTCGGTGCGCTACGGCACCCAGCCGCCCATCACCCGCGCCGCCGCGGGCCAGATGGAAAAGAGCACGTATCCGCCCAGCGCCACGAACAGGTTCATCGTGCGGTAGATGGTGCCGCCGTAGAAGCCGGCCACGCTGCTGAACCCCGTGTGGCTCGCCAGCAGGCCGATGAAGTAGAGGACGGCGGCGGTCCACGTGGGTGCGCCCCGCGCGAACTCGCGGATGAGCAGCGCCAGGTGGGCGGTCCAGGTGAAGAGGACCGCGCCGCTGACGAACAGGTTGGAGAGGACGTACGCGTCGGAGGGCGGATCATCCACCACGCGCAGCAGCGACTGCGCTTGCTGCAGCACCCACAGGGTGAGCATCACCCCCAGCCAGAGGAGTCCGATGGCCTGCGCCAGCTCCCACGCCAGCCGCACCCTGCCCAGCGGCAGCAGGATCAGCGCGCAGACCACCAGGACGATCAGGATCCAGACCGCCTCCCAGAAGGTCCGCTCGGCTGCTTTCCGTTCTTCTTCGTTCGCGCGGGCCACGGTGTTCATCGCGAGGGTGGCGGGGATCACGACGTGCTGATGATGACGCTCTCGTAGTCCTGGTCCGGGATGTAGAGGACGTGGATGCGGTCGCCGGGGCGCCAGCGGTTGGCGAAGGCGGGGAGCACGCGGTCCGAATCCCGGTGCAGGGTGCCGTCCGCCTGGAACTGGTAGCCGACTCGCGAGATCTTCTCGCCGAACGCGGTGGGCTCCTGCCCGATCTCCGTCACCTCCGCCTCCGCCAGCAGCCCTTCGTGGATGAAGCGGCGCAGCTGCCGCCTGCGCGCGCGGGAAAGGCTCACGAACACCATCGGCAGGGTCCCCACCGTCAGCACGGAGAAGAAGCCCACCACCAGCCAGTCCAGCACCCCCGGGCGGTCGCCGCGCTTGGACGAGGTGTCCATCAGGTCCAGCGCGCCGGGCGTGGCGCGCCGCAGCAGCTCCTTCGCGGCGCCCTGGATGGGCCGCGGCCCCGGCTGCAGCAGCGCCTCCAGCTTCGCCGGCGCGGCGGGGAGCGGCGCGTTCGCCGCGCGCTGCACGGCGGTGGAGGCCAGCAGCGCCTGCCGCACCTCGCGCGCGCTGGCGAAGCGCTCCGCGGGCACGGGGCGCAGCAGCCGGGCGATCACGGGCTGCAGCCGCGGGTCGCCGGGCAGGGCGTCGGGGACGCGGATGCGGCCGTCGTCGCCCATGAAGTCGCGGGGCGGGCGGCCGGTGAGCAGGTGCAGGAAGGTGGCGCCCAGCGCGTACAGGTCGCTGGCGGGGGTGGCCTGCCCCAGGTGCTGCTCGTAGGGCATGTAGCCGTACGTGCCTGCCACGGTGCTGCCGGCCTCGTCCGCGTCCAGGAACACGCGCCGCACGGAGCCGAAGTCCACCAGCGCCGGCTGCCCGTCCGGGCGCACGATCACGTTGGCGGGCTTGATGTCGCGGTGCAGGATGGGAGGAACGCGGCCGTGCAGGTAGTCCAGGATGCCCAGCATCTCCAGGAACAGGTGCAGCACCTCCGCGGGATCCAGCGGCCGCTGCGCGTCGATCGTCTCCTGCAGCGGCGTGCCCTCCACGTACTCCATCACCAGGAACGCCGCGGGCGCGCCGTTCCAGCTGTCGTGCACCACGTCGTGCACCTGGGGAACCCCGTGGTGGCGCACGGAGCGCAGCACGGCGGCCTCCCGCTCGAACAGCTCGTACGCCTTCCAGTCCGTGGCGCCGCGCGGATCCAGCAGCTTGAGCGCGACCGTACGGCCGCCCTCGCGGTCGCGCGCCAGGAAGGTGTGTCCGAACGCACCGCTCCCCAGCGCCCGCTGCAGCTCGTAGCGCCCGGCGACCACGTGCCCCGCGACGTCCGCGCGATCCGGCAGCATCCAGAACAGCCAGGGAATGGGGAACAGGGAACAGGGAACAGCCTGCAACTGCGAACGGCGTCGCGCTTCGCGCGGACCCCTCACCCCCGGCCCCTCTCCCGCAAACTGCGCGGGAGAGGGGAGTGGTCTCCCGCCCGAGGCCGAGGATCGAGTCCGCGCGGGCGCCGCGCAGGCGGACGTCGTGCTTTCCAGCAGCCGTCTATGTCGACAGCGGATCCATCCGGTGATCTTCCGGTTGCGGACGCGCAGGTGCCGGGAACGCCGCACGCCGCTGGGCCGCCGAGTCCGCGAAGGCGGACTTCGTGATTTTCCAGCAGCGGTTTCAACCGCCGGGCGCGAGACCGGCCGCCACACACCTCCGACGTGACCCCATCATCCGCCACCGATCATTCCATCACCCCATCACTCCATCACTGTCACCCCGCTCACTCCATCACCCCATCACCCCTTCACCCCATCACCCC
>DASTNU010000469.1:0-2020 GCA_035720605.1 Longimicrobium sp.
GGTGGGCCGCCAGCACGTCCTCGGGAACCCGTGGAGTCGCGTCGTCGCTCATCGCTCTGCCTGCGTGGGTCACTGCGCCGCCGACGGGCGGCGCGGAAAGCCGCCCGTGACGGGGATGGGGTTCACCGCCGCCGGCGCGGCGGGGTCGATCCACACCAGCCGCGTCTCGCTGCCGGCGCCGAACTCCACGTACACCAGCCGCCCGTCCGCCGTCCAGGTGGGCTCCGCCTCCGCCCCCGTGCGCGTGCTGAGCTTGGTGATCACGCCGTCGCTCACGCGCGCCACGAAGATGGCCGGATCGCCCTCGCGGGTGGAGGCGAACGCCACCCGGGCGCCGTCCGGGCTCCACGCCGGGTCCACGTCCGCGAAGTCGCCGCCCACCAGCAGCGAGGGCGTGCCTCCGGGGGTGAGCAGGTAGATGTCCGCCGTTCCCGCCTCCGTTCCCACGAACGCCAGCCGGTTCCCCGTGGGCGCCCACGAGGGCGTGGTCTCCGGGCTGCCGTCGAAGCCGAACCCCGGCGCCGCCGGCACGCCCCCCGAGCCGGTGGAGAGGGCGGTCCACACCTTGGCCACCCCGGACGCGTCGCTGGCGTAGGCGAGCCGCTGCCCGTCGGCCGAGAGCGCCGGGACGGACTCCGCGGCCCCCGTGCTGGTGAGCCGCGTCTCCGTCCCCCCCGCCAGCGGCGCCGAGAAGAGCTCCGGGTTGCCGGTGCGGAAGCTGACGAACGCCACCGTGCCGCCCCCCACCGAGGGGTCGCGGTCGTCGGAGGTGTGCGTGGTGACGCGCGCCAGGTCGCCGCCGTCCAGCGCCACCCGGTACACGTCGCGGTTGCTCCCCGCCAGCATGTCGAAGACGATGGTGGGCGGCACCGCCACCCTCAGCTGCAGCGTTCCCGTCCGCCCGCTGGCGGCCGCCCGCACCTCCACGTCGCCCGCCTGCAGCAGGCGCAGCTGCCCGCCGGCCAGCACCTCGGCGGCGCTGGCGGGGGTCGCCGTCCAGGTCACCTCGCCCGCGGGCACCGGCTGCCCGTCGCGGGTGACGGTCAGGGTGATCACGCTGCTGCGCTCCAGCCGCCCGTCGGAGGTCACCTGCAGGCTGCGGGGCAGGGGCGTGGGACCGCCGCCCTCGCAGGCGGCGAGCAGCGCCGCGGCGGCGAGGGTGGCGGCGATCGGTCGAGAAAGGGGGAGGCGCATGGGACGGCGGTGGATCGGGGGCGTCGGCCTGTGGTTCCGGGGCGCGGACCGCGCCCGCGGGGGCTGCGGCATGTCCCGCTGTTCCGCCCGGTCGATACAGCGGCCCCTGAAAGATGCACGCCTCGGCCGTTTTGCACCAGCGGATCGGCGGGTCGCCCTGTTTCTCACGCGGAGGACGAAGAGAAAAGGACGCGGAGGAGCACCGTGCCTCCTCCGCGTCCTCTCCCGTCCTCCGCGTCCTTCGCGGAAGGGTCGGCTCAGGGCTTCGGGGTTCCGGCGCCCTCGGCCAGCAGCGCCTCCACCCGCGCCATCCGGGCCTCCAGCGCCTGGATGCGCGCGTCGCGCTCGGCCACCTGCTCCTCCAGCGTGCGGATGCGCTCGTCGCGCTGCCCCACCTGCCCGCGCAGCTCCTCCGTGCGGCGCTCCAGGGCCTGGATGGCGGCCAGGTTCACGCCGTCGAAGTCGCTCATGTTGATGGTCGTCGGGTCGCCGCTGAACCCGAAGGCGCGCTGCCAGTCCTGCGCCATGGGGCCGATGTGGCGCACCGCGCGGTCCTGCTCGTCCCGGTACCGCCAGGTGGTCACCGGCAGGTTGCGGATGCGGGAGAGGATGTCTTCGCCGTCGATCGCCAGGAAGCTCTCCTTGCGGTTCACGTCGGAGATCACGTTCCACGAGCTGCCGCCGGCGTTCAGGCTCACGCCCGTCGTCGTCGTCGCGTTGGTGAACAGCCGGTAGCCGCCGGCGTAGCGGGACGAGAACTGGTTGTTGGCGCTGGCCTCGACCGAGTCGGTGGTGGACTGGTCGGCGATCACGAAGGCGCCGTCGT
>DASTNU010000470.1:0-3722 GCA_035720605.1 Longimicrobium sp.
GTCGGTGGCGTTCTTCATGGCCGTGCGCCGCGCGCCGTGCTCCGCCGCGCTGGTCTCCACCAGCGCGCGGTCCACGCTGTTGCGCACGTACAGCGGAAGGATGCGCCCCAGGATCTCGTCCGCCCCGGGCTCCAGGATGTAGTCCAGCTCCCGCCCCGCGTCGCCGCCCTCGGGCGCCACCACGGGGAGCAGGTTCATCACCGTGGGCGGGGTGGACAGGGCCGAGTTGAACTTGGCGTACACCACGTACACCGCGTCCAGGTCGCCCTGCACGAAGCGCTCGGTGAGCCCGTCGATCAGCCGCTGCGCGTCGTCGGCGCCGGGGCGGTCGCCGATGTCGCTGACGGCCGTGTGCAGCTCTTCCTTGGCGAAGCGGAAGTACTGGATCCCCTTCTTGCCGGACGCGTGCAGCTCCGCCTGCACCCCCTCCGCCCGCAGCCGGGCCAGGAGGTTGCGCGCCTCGCGGATGAGGTTGGCGTTGAAGGCGCCGGCCAGTCCGCGGTTGCTGGTGATGAGCAGCACCGCGGCGCGCTTGACCGTGGCCGGCTGGCGCAGCAGCGGGTAGCTGGCCGCCAGGTCCGGGGTCAGCAGCCGGCTGATGACCCCCGCCAGCCGCTCGGCGTACGGCCGCGCGGCGGCCACGCGGTCCTGGGCGCGCTTGAGCTTGGACGTGGACACCATCTCCATCGTCCGGGTGATCTTGCGCGTGTTCTGGACCGTGCGGATGCGGCCCTTGAGCTCTCTTGCCTTGGCCATGTCTCAGCTTCGAAAAAAGTACCTAGTGCCTAGTGCCCAGTGCCAAGTGGTGCGGACCGAAGCCCTGGGCACTTGGCACTAGGTACTTGGTACTGCCGTTCCTCAGTAGCTCTGCCGCGCGGCGGCCGCGTTGCTCTCCGGCTTGGACGACATGCGCAGTTGCTCCTCCGACATCCGCCGGTCGGCGTCGGTCTCGTGCAGGATGGCGCTCTGGTGGTAGTCCTCCGTGCCCACCGGCGAGTGCGGGTCGCTGAACAGCTCGGCGTACCGCTCGATCGCCGCCTTGAGCCCCTGCTCGTTCTCCGCCGTCAGGTCCTTCGAGGTGCGGATGGAGTCCAGGATCTCCGGGTGCTGCGTGCGCAGGTACACGTGGAAGTCGCGCTCCCACGCCTTCACCTGCGGCAGGTCCACCCCGTCCAGGTAGCCGTTGGTGAGGGCGTAGATGATCGCCACCTGGTTCTCCACCGCGGCCGGCGCGTACTGCCCCTGCTTCAGCACCTCCACCGACCGCGCGCCGCGCGCCAGCTGCCGCTGCGTCACCGCGTCCAGCTCCGACCCGAAGGCGGCGAACGCCTCCAGCTCGCGGTACTGCGCCAGCTCGCCCTTCAGCTTGCCGGCCACCTTCTTCATCGCCTTGATCTGCGCGCTGCCGCCCACGCGCGACACGCTGATGCCCACGTTCACCGCGGGGCGCACGCCGGAGTAGAACAGGTTCGACTCCAGGAAGATCTGCCCGTCGGTGATGGAGATCACGTTGGTCGGGATGTACGCCGACACGTCGCCCGCCTGCGTCTCGATCACCGGGAGCGCCGTCAGCGAGCCGCCGCCCTCCTCCTCCGACAGCTTGGCCGCGCGCTCCAGCAGGCGGCTGTGCAGGTAGAACACGTCGCCCGGGTACGCCTCGCGCCCCGGGGGGCGGCGCAGCACCAGCGACATCTGCCGGTACGCCACGGCCTGCTTGGAAAGGTCGTCGTAGACGCAGAGGGTGGCCTTGCCGCGGCCGTTCTCGTCCTTGGTGTACATGAAGTACTCGGCCAGCGCGGTGCCCGCGTACGGCGCGATGTACTGCATGGGGGCCGGGTCCGACGCGGTGGCCGCGACCACGATGGTGTAGTCCATGGCGCCGGCGTCCGTCAGCCGCTGCACCACGCCCGCCACCGTCGACGCCTTCTGGCCGATGGCGACGTACACGCAGACGACGCCCTGGCCCTTCTGGTTGATGATGGTGTCGATGGCGATGGCCGTCTTGCCCGTGCCGCGGTCGCCGATGATGAGCTCGCGCTGGCCGCGGCCGATGGGGATCAGGGCGTCGATGGCCTTGAGGCCCGTCTGCAGCGGCTCCTTCACCGGCTGGCGCAGCACGATGCCGGGGGCCACGATGTCCACCTGGCGGCGGTCCGTGGTGTGGATGGGGCCCTTGCCGTCGATCGGCTGGCCCAGCGGGTCCACCACGCGGCCCAGGTAGCCGGGGCCCACGGGAATGTCGAGCACGCGGCCGGTGCGGCGCACGGCGTCGCCCTCGTGCAGCACCGTCCAGTCGCCCAGCACCACGGCGCCGATGTTGTCCTCTTCCAGGTTCAGCGCCAGCCCGGTGACGGTCTGCCCCGACTCGCCGGCGGTGAACTCGAGCATCTCGCTGGACATGGTGCCCTGGAGGCCGTAGACGCGCGCGATGCCGTCCTTCACCTCGAGCACCGAGCCCACCTGCTCGGCCTGCAGAACGTCCTCGTACCGCTCGATCTCGCCGAGCAGCACGTTCTTGATCTCGCTTGCGCGAAGCTGGGATTCGGCCGTCGCCATCGTTCGTCCTCGCTCTATCGGGGTCCAGCGCGCGGCTGGAAGGAAGTACCTGCTGTAAGCCTGCAAGGGTCACGGAGGACGGGGCACAGCCCTCGCGGGCCGCTCCCCGTTCCCGGCTCCCTATCCGTTCGCCGGCATCTGCGCGTCCATCAGGCGGCGCCGGAGGCCCGCGGCGCGGCTGCGCAGCGAGCTGTCCAGGATCTCGTCGCCCAGGCGCAGCACCATGCCGCCCAGCAGCTCGGGGTCCACCCGGAAGGTGGGGATCACCGTGCGCCCCAGCTGGGCCTCCAGCGCGCCGCGGATCTCCTCCTGCAGCGCCGCGTCGGGCTCGTGGCTGATGGTGACGTCCACCCGGGCGCGCCCCATCCGCTGGTCCACCAGTCCGCGGTACGCCAGGGCGATCTCCGGGAGCAGCGACTGGCGGCGCTTGTCCACCAGCACCATCACGAAGCGCACGAACAGCTCGGGCGCGCGCCCCGTCAGCGCCTGGCGCAGCGCCTCCTTCTTCTGCTCGGGGCGCACGCGCGGCGTCTCCAGGAACTGGCGCAGGCGCGGGTCCGTCCGCAGCGTCTCGGCCAGCCCGTCGATCGCCCCGCCGAACTGGTCCAGCCCGTCGGCGCCGCCGTGGCGCTCCGCCAGGGCCAGCAGCGTCTCGGCGTAGTTGCGGGCGATGATCTCGGCGCGCATCAGGCCCTCGCGGCGGCGGGCTGCCCCAGCTGGGCCAGCGCCTCGCGCACCAGGCGGCGGTTGTCCTCGGTGTCCACGTTGCGGCGCACCAGCTTCTCCGCGGCGGCCATCGCCAGCACCACCGCGTCGCGGCGCACGGTGTCCAGCGCCACCTCGCGCTCCGTGGCGATGTCGCGGCGGGCGCGCTCCAGCAGCTCCTGCCGCTCGCGCTGGGCGTCGGCGATCACGTCCGCGCGCATCTTCTCCGCCTGCTGGCGGGCCTCTTCGAGCGCGCCGTGCACCCGGGCCCGGGTGTCCTCGACGATCTTGCGGTTCTCGGCGGCCAGCGCGGCGGCCTCGGCGCGGTCGTGCTCGGCGTCCGCGGTGAGCTTCTCGATGTGCTTCTCGCGGGCCTCCACCGCCCCCAGGATCTTGGGGAACGCGAACTTGCTCAGGATGGCCAGGACGATCAGGAAGATGATGATCGTCCAGATGGTCAG
>DASTNU010000471.1:0-2911 GCA_035720605.1 Longimicrobium sp.
CCGGCGCCGGCGCCTGCTGGAGCTGGAGGTTCGCTCGCGCTCCACCGCCGCGCTGATGGCGCTGGCGCGGCTCTCCGGCTTCGCGGTGGAGCGCACGGACGCGGCGTTCACCGCCCACTTTCCCGCCAACCCCTCCACCGACGCGGTGCAGCTCGTCGCCCGGCCGCTGCCGGCCCCGCCCGAGGCGCTGGCGGTGGCCGCGTGGTCCACCCCCTCGGGGGTGCGCCTGGACCTGCGCTACGCCAGCGACGAGGCCGAGCTGCTGGACCCGTCGCCCCACGGGACGTGGGAGGCGCTGGTGTCGGAGCTGGGGCACGGCGGGGCCGGGGTGGTGTCCGCCTACCCCGTGGACGACCCCTACGGCGGGGTGCGCGGCGCGGAGGGGGTGGGGCGCTTCTTCGGCATCCCCCTCCAGCCGGAGCAGCTCACCTTCGCGGCCGGGGTCACCTCGCTGCTGCACGACCTGGCCGGGCTGGCGGACGGCGGCCCGGTGGCGGCACCCGCGCTGGTGCACCCCGACCTGGAGGCGTGGGCCGCGGCGCGCGGGAGCGAGATCCGCCTCCTTTCCGGCGACGCGTCGCTCGACGCGCTGCTTCGCCACGTGGAGCAGGTACGCCCCGCGCTGGTGCACCTGGACCGCCCCGACTTCGCCGGGCGCTTCCTGCAGCTGGACGAGGTGGAGGCGCTGGCGCGCGCCGCGGCCCGCGTGGGCGCGGCGGTGGTGATCGACGAGAGCCCGGCGCCCTACCTGGGCCCCGCCGGGAGCGCGGCCACCCGGGTGAACGCCGTCCGCAACCTGGTGGTGCTGCGCGGCTTCACCAAGGCGTACTCGCTGGGGGGGATGCGCGCGGCCTTCGCCGTGGCCTCGCCCGGGATCGCGCGGCGGCTGCGCGAGCTGGTGCCGCCGATGCAGGTGGGCGAGCTGGCGCTGGCGGCCGCGCTGCGCCTGCTGGCCGCCGGCGACGTCTTCGGCCGGCTGCGCGCGCGGGTGGCCCAGGTGAAACCCGTCGCCGTCGGCCTGCTGCGCGAAGCGGGGATCGAGGTGCTGGAGAACGATCCGCGCCTGCCCTGGGTGGCGCTCGCCGACCCCGGGGGCGCCGCCTCGGCGCTGCTGGAGGCGCGGGGGATCCGCGCGCTCCGCCCCTCGCCGGCGCCCGCGCTCCCCGCGCCGCGGCTGGAGGTGCTGCGGCTCACCGTCGCCCTTTCCGACGCGCGGATGGCGCTGTTCCGCGCCCTCCTGCGCGGCGACGATCCACCCTTCACCGGCGCGGAGGAGCGATGAGCGACCCCCAGGGGAACGGCAGCGGAAACGGCGCGGCGCACGGCCGGGCGCTGGTGGTGGCGGCGCACCCCGACGACCCCGAGTTCCTGTTCGGCGCGGCGGTGGCCAGCCTGGTGGAGCAGGGCGCCGAGGTGGCCTACCTGGTGTGCAGCGACGGCGCCAACGGGAGCCGCGACCCGCGCGCCCCGCGCGAGGAGGTGGCCGCGGCGCGCGAGCGCGAGCAGCGCGAGGCGGCGGGCGAGCTGGGAGTGACCGACGTCGTGTTCCTGCGCCTTCCCGACGGGCGGCTGGCGCCCGACGGGGCGCTGCGCTCGGCCATCGCCCGCGAGATCCGGCGCTTTCGCCCGGAGCTGGTGATCACCCACTTCCCCCGCCGCGCGCTCGACATCCCCATCGAGGCCTCGCACCCCGACCACCTGGCGGTGGGCGAGGCCGCGCTGGCCGCCGTCTTTCCCGACGCCGCCAACGCCCGCGCCCTTCCCGAGCTCCTGGACGAGGGGCTGCAGCCGCACCGGGTGAAGGAGGTGTGGATCCCCGGCTACGAGCGCAGCAGCGACCACTTCGTCGACGCCACCCCCTTCATGGAGCGGAAGATCGCCGCCATCCAGCGTCACGCCAGCCAGGTGGGGGGGGCGGACCCGCGCGAGTCGCTGGCCTGGGTCTACGGGTGGATGAAGGGGGTGGGCGGGCAGGCCGGGTACGAATACGCCGAGAACTACCGGCGCATCCGGCTCTGACCGGGCGCTCCCTCTCGCTTCGATCATCCTCCCATCACTCCAGCCCCAAGGAGGACGGCGATGGCCACGGTACAGCTCCCCCGGCTCTTCCCCGACGACCGCCCGGTGCTGGGCACCACGCGCATCGTCTCGCTGGTGGTGGCGGTGCGCGACCTGGCGCGGGCGCGCGACTTCTACGCGAACGCGCTGGGGCTGCCGCTGCTGGTGGACGACGGGCGCTGCGCGCGCTTCGACGCGGGCGGGGTCGTGCTCGAGCTGCACCCCGACGGCGAGGCCGAGGAGGGGCGGGTGACGCCGGTGTTCTGCGTGGACGACCTGGGCGACACGGTGTGGCAGCTGGCCAGGCGGGGGATCCACACGGCCCGCACGGTGGCCTACGACCGCCGCGGCGGCACCGCGCGGCTGGAGGGTCCCGGCGGCACCGGGCTGCGCCTGTGGGAGCCCAGCGACGAGGCGCGCGACGGTCCCGGCGGACGCAAGCTCGAGGAGCTGGTCGGCGCGCCGGCCTGAGCCCGCCGTCTCCGCCGCGCGCCCGGGAAGGCTCGATCGGGAGTGGACGGCGCACCCGGGCGGGGAAGGTCCGGCGACGTGGACGTGGCGCAGCGGTTCCAAGGGGGGCCGACCGGTCCCCCTGTCTCCTGGTGCGGCTCGGAGCGGAGGGCGCGCGTGACGGCACCCGTGGAGAGCGTGGCGAGGGAGGCGCCGCCGGCGCCCGCCGGCGCCCTGGCCGCGCTGCGCAGGCAGGTGCGCGGCCCCGTGCTGGCGCCGGGGGAGGCGGGATACGACGACGCCCGCCGCGTCTACAACGGCCGCGTCGACCGCCGCCCCGCCGCGATCGTGCGCTGCGCGGGAACGGCGGACGTGCTGGTGGCGCTCCGCTTCGCCCGCGGCG
>DASTNU010000472.1:0-3812 GCA_035720605.1 Longimicrobium sp.
CTCGTGGATGACGATGGTGTAGGCCACGCCGTCCATCCCCGCCCCGCCCAGCTCCTCGGGCCAGGGCACGCCCAGCAGCCCCAGCTCGCCCATCTTCTTCACGTTCTCCCAGGGGAACTCCGACGTCTGGTCCAGCTCCGCGGCCACGGGCGCGATCTCGTGCTCGGCGAACTCGCGCACCATGTCGCGGATCATCAGGTGGTTCTCGTCGAAGTACCGTTCCATGGGGCGGCCGGGTGCCGTGCGCTCGTGTGCGGTGAGAGATTGTTCAGCCGGCGCAACAAATTCCGCGCCGAAGGGCTGCAAACCGCGAAAATCTAAGCCGCCGGGGACGGACGGGAAAGATGACGACGCCGTCCACGTGCCCGCGGCGCGGCGTCGTGCGACCAGGAAAGGGTTCGTGCGGAGGATGCCGGGGCGAGCCGCGAGCGGCCGGCTCCTCGCCCGGCGGTTGGAAACCGCTGCTGGAACGTCACGAAGTCCGCCTGCGCGGACTGCTCCCCGAAAACCGCGGCGCGACTCACGATCCCCCGGGGCGCGAGCCGTGGAACACGGCGAGGGGGATGGACCGGAATCGCTGGCAAGCCGCGAGCGGCCGGCTCCCCACCCGGCGGTTGGAAACCGCTGCTGGAACGTCACGAAGTCCGCCGGCGCGGACTGCTCCCGAAAACCATGGCGCGACCCACGATCCCCCCGTGGCGCGAGCCGTGGAACACGGCGAGGGGGATGGGCCGGGATCTCTGATGCGACGCTTCCGGTCCTCCGCGTCCTCTGCGTGAAACGTTTCGTTGATGCCGGGCGGCGGAGCGGATTATGTTGCTCCGCGACAGCGCTGGCCTCCCCTTCCCATCTCCACAACACATCCCATGAGGACCGCAATCCTGATCCTGTGCTGCCTGGCGTTCGGCGCCGGCGGCCTCGGCGCGCAGACCCGCACCCTCACCGGCCGCGTGACCACCTTCGCGGGCGAGCCGATCGCGGGCGCGCGGCTGGAGGAAAGGGGCACCGCCAACGCCGCCGTCAGCGAGGCGGACGGGCGGTACACCCTGCGCTACGAATCCCCCGGCGCCGTCATCCGGGTGAGCGCGGAGGGATACTTCACCCGCGAGGTCCTGGCCGAGGCGGACGGGACCATGGACGTCATCCTGGGCGGCGTGCTGCTGGAGGGGATGGTGGTCGTCGGCACGCGGCGGGCGGACCGCTCCGCGACGGAGACGCCCGTGGCGGTGGACGTGATCCCGCTGGCGGAGGTGGCGGAGCGCTCCGGGCACACGAACGTGAACCAGCTGCTGCAGCAGGTGGCGCCCAGCTTCAACGCCAGCCGCCAGTCGGGGGCGGACGGCAGCGACCACATCGACCCGGCGGCGCTGCGCGGGCTGGGGCCGGACCAGACGCTGGTGCTGATCAACGGCAAGCGGCGCCACCAGTCGTCGCTCATCAACATCTTCGGCTCGCGGGGGCGGGGGAACACGGGGACGGACCTGAACGCCATCCCCATGGCCGCCATCGAGCGCATCGAGATCCTGCGCGACGGCGCCAGCGCCCAGTACGGCAGCGACGCCATCGCGGGAGTGATCAACATCGTCCTCAAGTCCAGCACCGACGAGCTGACCGCGTCCGTCGCCGCGGGGACGCGGGACGCCCGGCCGCCCTCGGAGTTCGACGTGCTGCGGACGGAGGACTTCGACGGGCAGGAGGTGCAGGCGTCGGCAAACTACGGGGTGCGGCTGGGGAGCGGCGGGGGATTCCTGAACCTGACGGGCGAGTACCTGACGCGCGACAGGACCAACCGCCCCGCCGACCCCGGCGTCTTCGACATCTACCGCCGCCAGTTCGGCGACGCCTCGGCCGACAACGCGGCGTTCTTCCTGAACTCGCGCCTGCCGCTGGCCGGGAGCGTGGCGGCGTACGGGTTCGGCGGCTTCAGCTTCCGGCAGACGGACGCCTACGCCTGGACGCGCGACCCGGATTCCGAGCGCAACGTGCCGGAGATCTACCCCGACGGCTTCGACCCGCGCATCCTGAGCGACGTGACCGACGGGTCGCTCTCGGTGGGCGCGGTGGCCGAGCGGGGCGGGTGGACCTTCGACCTGAACAACACATTCGGCGTCAACCGCATGGAGTACACGGTGGACGGCACGCTCAACGCGTCCATGGGCGCGTCGTCGCCCACCACCTTCGACGCGGGAGGGTTCCAGTTCGCGCAGAACACGGTGGGGATCGGCGCCAGCCGGCTGTTCGACGGGGTGGGCGCGGGGCTGAACCTGGCGTTCGGCGGCGAGTTCCGCGTGGACCGCTACGAGATCTTCGCGGGCGAGGAGGCGAGCTGGCGCAACTACGGCGCGCAGGACACCCTCCCCGACGAGACCATCGTCGACAAGCCGGGGGGCAGCCAGGGCTTCCCGGGGTTCCAGCCCTCCAACGAGCTCTCCGAGACCCGCAGCAACCTGGGCGTCTACGCCGACGCGGAGCTGGACGTCAGCGACGCCTTCACCGTGGGCGCGGCGGCGCGCTTCGAGGACTACAGCGACTTCGGATCGACCCTGACGGGGCGGCTGGCGGCGCGGGTGCAGGTGGCGCCCGGCGTCTCGCTGCGCGGCTCTGCGGGGACGGGGTTCCGGGCGCCGTCGCTGGCGCAGATCTACTTCAACTCCACCTTCACGGACTTCGTGGGGGGCGTGCCGGTGGACAAGCTGATCGCCCGCAACGACAGCGAGATCACCCGCGCGCTGGGGATCCCCGCGCTGCAGGAAGAGAAGGCGACCAACCTCAGCGCGGGGCTGACGGCGCGCTTCGGGGCGTTCACGGGGACGGTGGACGCCTACGTGGTGGACATCGAGGACCGCATCGTCCTGACCGGCGCGTTCGAAGACACGGACCCCGACATCGGCGACGAGCTGCAGGCGCTGGACGTGGGCGCGGCGCAGTTCTTCACCAACGCGCTGGACACGCGCACCCGCGGGCTGGACGTGGTGCTGGCCTGGGCGCGCCCCTTCGGCGAGCACAGCGTGCGCGCGGCGCTGGCGGCCAACTTCAACGACATGGAGCTGGGGGACATCACCACCAGCCCGCAGCTGGCGGGGAAGGAGGACATCTACTTCGGCGCGCGCGAGCAGGCGTTCCTGCTGGCCTCGGCGCCCGACAGCAAGGCGGCGCTCTCGCTGGACCACGCCTTCCGCACGATGGAAGCGGCGCTGCGCGTCACCCGCTGGGGCGAGGTGACGCTGGTGGACTGGATCGACGAGGAGGACGTGTACGAGGCCGCGTACACGGTGGACGCGGCGCTCACCTACCACGCCGGCCGCTTCGCCAGCGTGACGGTCGGCGGGACGAACATCTTCGACGAGTACCCCAGCCAGCAGGACACCGAGACGGAGACCGGCGGGCTCTGGGATGCGGTGCAGATGGGGTCCTCGGGGGCGTTCTGGTACCTGCGGCTGACGGTGCGGCGGTAGGGGGTGAGGGGGGGTAACAAGGGTGACAAAGTGACAAGGTGACACGGTGAGGGGGTCGGCGCGGTGGACGGATCGCGCCACGCCCCCTCCCGGGCTCCAAGACTCGCCCACCTCCCCCCAAAAAACCCTGGGGGAGGTTGGGGCGAAGCGCCGGGCTCGTGCACACCAGCCCCGCCATCCTGCCGCCCGCGGAGAGGGGGAGAATTCGATCGCGCGCCGCACACCGCTCTGCCGTTCTCCCTACCCCGCGCAGTTTGCGGGGGGGGAGGGGGGCGCCCCGCCCTCGCGCCACACCATCCACAGGGGCGACAGACCCGCCCACGCAAAACCCCTCCCCCGAAGTTGGGGGAGGGGTCG
>DASTNU010000473.1:0-4112 GCA_035720605.1 Longimicrobium sp.
GAGGGAGGCACCGCGCTTGGCCTTCAGCCTTCACGGCACTCTGGCGCCGACCGAAGGATCTGGCCGGCAGAACGAACGGGCTGGATCGCAACTCGGGATCGGGCCCCGTCTTGTCCGAGAGTAGATCCTTCGGTCGCGCACAACCCGTTGTGTATCTTCGGTTTCGCCGTGTGCGCTCCCTTCGGGAAGTCAAGGGTAGGAAGGTGTTGCGTTGTGGATGCGAATCCACTGCATCTTTTCGCACCTGGCGGTGTAAGGCCAAGTATAGGAACACGATCCGGCCGGGAGGCGCTCCCGGCCGGATCGCATCTTTTTTCGCAAGCGCCGCGCGGCGGGTGGGCCACCGCGGGAGAGGGAGGATTGATGACGCTGGACATGCTGTTCGGGTCGGCCTGGGGGCCGCTGGTGATCTTCGGGCTGCGCATCGTGGACGTGTCGCTGGCGACGGTGCGCATGCTGCTTTCCGTTCGCGGATACAAGCGGCTGGTGCCGCTGATCGGCTTTTTCGAGGTGCTGGTGTGGATCACGGCCGTGGGGAACGCGGTCAAGTTCCTGGACTCGCCGCCGCACCTGCTGGGGTATGCGGCGGGGTTCGCGGCCGGCGCGGCGGCGGGTCTGTGGATCGAGGAGAAGCTGGCGCTGGGGCTGTCGGCGCTGCGGGTGATGTCGGCGCACGGGGGCGTGGAGATCGCGCAGGCACTGCGCGACCGCGGCTTCGGGGTGACGGAGTTCCCGGCGTACGGCAGGGACGGGCGGATGGAGGTGGTGTACGCGGTGCTGCGCCGCCGGCACCTGCCGCTGGCGCTGGCCCAGGTCACCGCCTGGGACCCGGACGCGTTCGTCACGGTGGAGGAGCCGCGCACCATCCACCGCGGCTGGATGTTCGACTACCGGCGCAAGTAGCAGGGGCCTGAGGGCGGGCTCGTCCAGCGGTTGAAAGTCGGTCGCGTTTCCGATCGGGTCCCGTGCCGTCCACCCGCGGGGAGCGAATGATGCCGATTTGCGATCCGAAGGGGTAATCGCCGCGCCCCGCCCCCGCCGGAGTGGATGAATTCGCCGCAGGGAGTTCGCAAAGTCCGCCTGCGCGGACTCGGCGGCCCGGCCGTGTGCGGCGTCTCACGCACCTGTGCGTCCGCAACCAGGGGAGTACCCGAGGGTGGCGAGCCTGGGCGAACCGGCGCGTGCACGCTGGAACTTCCGCGGGGGCGGACTTATCTTTGGCGACAAGGGTTTCCGCATCCTTCCCCGCGGAGCCCATGGCTTTTCCCCCGGATGGACTGACCTGCCATGCGCAAGCTCCTGCTGATTCCCCTGCTGCTGACGGCCGCCTGCGGCGACGGCGGCACCGGCCCCGGCAACGACTCCCCGCTCACCGCGGCCGAAGCGGCCGAGCTGAACCGCGCCGTCTTCGGCATCTTCCAGGAGATGGTGGCCGGCGCCTCGCTCGGATCGCTGCGCACCGGATCGTCGCTGAACGCCGAAGCGGCGGCCGGCAACAGCTTCACGGTGCCGATCCAGGAAACGCATCCGTGCACGCCCAGCGGCAGCACGACCGTCACCGGCACGGCGACGGTGGAGTGGGGCGACCCGGTGGGGAGCAGCGCACTGCAGGCGCAGGTCTCCGCCGCCCCCGCGGCGTGCGCGCACCGCACGGACAGGGGCGACGTGATCACCATCTCGGGTGACCCGGACATCGACGTGGCCCTGGCCGCCGCGGCGGACGCGAATGGACCCACGGCGTTCCAGATGACGGAGACGGGCGCGTTCACCTGGGCGCGCGGCGCGGCGACGGGCCGGTGCACGGTGAACGTGGCCGCGAACCTCGACGCGGCGAAGACCCACATCGTGATCTCCGGCACCTTCTGTGGCTTCCCCGTCTCGGATTCGGTGCCGGTCGAGGACTGATCCGCCCGATCCCATGCGATGCGCCCCGTCCGGCACTGCCGGGCGGGGCGCGTCTCGTTCGGCGACGGCGGGCGGATGGATGGATGGATGGATGGATGGATGGATGGATGGATGGATGGATGACGGCCCCTGCGGCGACGGCGAGCCTCGCGCCCGGCGGTTGAAACCGCTGCTGGAACGTCACGAAGTCCGCCTGCGCGGACTGCGGGAGGCTGGGTTCCTCCGCGGAACCGGCCCCGTGAAGGCGGACGGCGTGCCGTCGCCGCGGCGGTTCGATCGCCGGTCGCGGTGCCGGCCTTCTTGCAGGATGGTTCGATGGGCCCCAACCTGTCACCGTGACCCTTTCCACGGTTTCCAGATGAAACGATCCATCCTGCTCCTGGGCGCGGCGCTGCTGCTGGCGGGGTGCGCCTCGGGCGCGGACGTGGCGGAAGAAGATGCCGCCTCTGACTCCGCCTCCATCGAGGTCATCGGCGACCTGCCGCCCGCGCGCGATTCGCAGACCCCGGCGGTCCCCACGCCATGACGGCCGCCGCGCCCTTCCTGACGGCGGAGTGGCGCTGGCTGGCGATGCTGAACTACGAGGTAGACGCCGCCCTGCTGCGACCGCTGGTCCCCGCCGGGACGGAGCTGGACGCGTGGGGCGGCGTCACGTACGCCAGCGTGGTGGGCTTCCTCTTCCTGGACACGCGCGTGCTGGGCGTCCCCATCCCCTTTCACCGCGACTTCGAGGAGCTGAACCTGCGCTTCTACGTGCGGCGTCGCGGGCCGGAGGGGTGGCGGCGGGGCGTGGTGTTCGTCAAGGAGATCGTGCCGCGGCTGGCGATCGCGGCGGTGGCGCGCACCGTCTACAACGAGAACTACGTGGCCATGCCGATGCGCCACCGCGTCGACGTCTCGGTGGACGCGGGGGGAACGGTGGAGTACGGATGGCGGTTCCGCGGGCGATGGTGCGGCCTGCGCGCGGCGGTGCGGGGGCCGGCGGGGCCGCTGCGGGCGGGCTCCGAGGAGGAGTTCATCACCGAGCACTACTGGGGATACGCCCGGCAGCGCGACGGCGGCACGGTGGAGTACCAGGTGGAGCACCCGCGCTGGAACGTGTGGCGCGCGGAGAGCGCCGCGCTGGAGTGCGACCTGGCGCGGCTCTACGGCCCCGGCTTCGCGGAGTGCCTTTCCGCACCCCCGCGGTCCGCGCTGGTGGCGGACGGCTCGCCGATCGTGGTGCGCGCCGGGCGGCGGCTGAGGGCGGAGGCGCTGCGGCTGGAGCCTGAGCTGGCGTAGGGGCCCGCCCCCGGCCTCGCCGAGGCTCGGCCACCCCCTCCCGCAAACTGCGCGGGAGGGGGTGTATGCTTCGGCGGGCTTTCGTGCGATCCGGCAGGGTCGGCGTCGGCCCCATCACCCCATCACCCCCTCATTATCACCCCTTCACCCCTTCACCCCCTCACTCCATCACCCTCCCGCACCCGCGCCATCACCTCCCGCAGGCGGGCAGCGACCGTCTCGGCGGCGGGGTCCAGGACGATGTCGAGGTGGGTGGTGGGGATGGTGTGCACGACGAGCTCGCCCGCCACGAACGGACGCCAGCGCCGCGGAAGGAGCTCCGGCCCGCGGCCGTCCTCTTCCCTCCCCTCGGACGCGACGAAGAGCACGACGGTCCCGTCGAACGGCGGCGGGTCGCGGTAGTCGCGGGTGGCGCGGGCCGTGGCGGCGAACACGGTGATGGCACGCCCCACGCGCTCCACCTCGGCGTCCGTCGCCTGCCCGCCGTGCCGCGCGCTCCACCGCACCAGCGCGGCCACGTGCTCCTCCTCCGGCAGCGCCCGCAGCTCGTCCACCAGCCCCTCCAGCAGCGCCTCGTCCTCCGTCACGATGCTGCGCGCGTAGTCGCGGAACATCTCCGCCCGCTCCGGCGGCGCGCCCTTCAGCCACCCGTCCGGCGCGTGCGAGTCCAGCATCGCCAGCAGCGCCACCTCCTCGCCCGCGGCGCGGAGCAGGCGCGCCGCCTCGAAGGCGGTGGTGCCGCCGGCGGACCATCCGCCCAGCCAGTACGGGCCGTGCGGCTGCACCGCGCGGATCTCCTCCAGGTAGCGCGCCGCCAGCGCCTCCATCCGCTCCAGCGGCGCCTCGCCGCCGGCCAGGCCGGGCGCGTGCAGCGCGTGGAACGGCTGCTCCGGCCCCAGCCGCCGCGCCAGGTCGGCGTAGTGCGT
>DASTNU010000474.1:0-2174 GCA_035720605.1 Longimicrobium sp.
CACGCACTCACGCACTCACGCACCCACGCACTCACGCACTATCTCGGCGCCACCCCCACCGCCGTCCACAGCTCCTCGGGGCGATACAGCACGCCGTCCTTCATCACCAGCTCCACGTTGCGGATCTGGCTGATGCGCTGCATCGGGTTGCCGTCCACCAGGATCAGGTCCGCCAGCTTTCCCGGGCGGATGGAGCCCAGGTCCGCCTCGCGCCGCGCCACCCGCGCCGCGCCGATGGTGGCGATCTGCAGCACCTCGTTCGCGGGGATGCCGGCCATCTCGTACAGCTCCAGCTCGTGGTGCAGCGCGAACCCCGGCATCGCGTCCGTCCCCGGGACGATGGGGATCCCGGCGCGGTGCATCATCGCCGTCATCTCCAGCAGCGCGCGGAACGAGTCTCGGTAGCGCTGGTCCATCCCCTCCGGCACCGGCAGCCCGCCGCCGCGCAGCCCCCGCTGCACCGTGGGGGGCAGCCGGTGGGCGATCGCCGCCAGCACCGGGTCCACCTCGCCCTGCCGCGCGGTGAACAGCTGCTCGAAGGCGTTCAGCGTGGGGTCCAGCACCGTCCCCCGCTCCTTCAGCAGCCGCACGAAGGCCTGCACCGAGTCGCCCTGCAGGTCCAGGTACAGCGCCTCCTGCGCCGGGCCGCTGAAGCGCTGCGGCGTGCGCGTGTCCAGCGAGTCGCTGAGGAAGTTGAGCACCAGCATGTTGGCGTGCTGGATCTCGTCGAACCCCGCGCGCACCGCCTGCGCCGCCGTCATCCCCTCGGGGATGTGGCCGCTCAGGCGCATGCCGCGCCGGTGCGCCTCTTCCGCGATCACCGGCACCAGCTCCGGCTTGAGCGAGCTGTAGACCTTGATGTGCGTGTAGCCGTGGTCCGCGTACCAGGCCACGTGCCGCCGCGCCTCCTCCGGCGAGTCGGCCCGCAGCCCCGTGGGGCCGGTGAAGGGGCCGGAGCCGTCGATGAACCCCGCCTTCACCACCACCCGCGGCCCCACCTTGGTCCCCGCGTTCCACTCGGCCGCCACCTGCGGAAAGACGGTGGTGTCGTTGGCCAGGTCGCGCACGCTGGTGACGCCCGACGCCAGGTGGAAGGCCCCGTCCACCAGCCCCAGGTGCACGTGCATGTCGAAGAGCCCGGGAAGGAGCGCCTTTCCCGTGGCGTCGATCACCTGCGCGCCCGCGGGGACCGCCACGCTCCCGTCCGGCCCCACCGCCTGGATGCGGTTCCCCTGCACCACCACCGTGGTCCCCGGCCGGCTCTCCCCCGTCTCGGAGTCGAAGAGGTTGGCGTTGCGGAAGACCACGGGGCCCGGGGGCCGGTGCGCCAGCGTGCGCCCCATCTGGTCTCCCCACGCCGTCTGGGCATCCTGGTCGGCGCGAAAGAGCTCGGGAAGGACGGGCTCCCACCCCTCGCGCACGAAGGCCAGCCAGTCGCTGCCCCCGGCAAAGAAATCGCGCTCCTCGTCCAGCCACAGGTGAAAGGGCTGAAAGCCGAAGCCGTAGACGGCGTACTGCCGCACCGTCTGCGTGCGCCCGCCCGCGCTCACCCGCAGCTCGGTCCCGGGCTCCAGGCGCACGCGGCCCTCGGGGATGAGCTGGAGCGAGCGGTCCGCCGAGGCCAGCAGGGCGCGCGACAGCAGGCTCGGGGGGAGCGAGGCGTCCATCGCCACGTACCACGCCGGCCCGGCCACCGGGCGGTCGCCCCGGTCGGCGCTGTTCTCCCACACCGCGCGCCCGTCGCGCAGCTCGAAGCGCTCGCGGATGGGGGCCTTGTAGTAGTTCACCCCCTCCGCCTCGATCCACACCGGCAGCCCGCGCTCGTCCACCCGCACGCGGGTGTGCACGCTGGGGCCGCGGCCGCGGTCGTTGTATTCCATCTGCGAGTGCAGCGTGCCGTCGGCGTCGCGCCAGACGTGCTCGGGGCCGGTGGCGCGTCCGGCCGTGACGGCCACGTAGCGCACCGTGTCGCCCGGGGCGGGCGAAGGGGGGTGGTGGCCGGCGTGCTGGGCCGCCGCGGGGGCCGCCAGCGCCAGCAGCAGCGTCAGGGACAGGGTTCGCATGGGGATGCCCGGGATGGGATGGACTCGGCCCGGCGCGGAGGACCGCGCCGGTGGAGGCGTCGCGTCCCCACACGATGCACGCGCCGCGGGCCGCTGTCCAGCGGGCGTCAG
>DASTNU010000475.1:0-2829 GCA_035720605.1 Longimicrobium sp.
CCGCCATCCCCTCCGGCTCGTACCGCGCCGAGGGGTTGGGGATGACCTCCACCCGGTCCACCACGTTGGCGGGAAGCTGCTGCAGGAAGTTGCCCAGCTGGTCGCCCGTCATGGGGCTGGGGCGGCCGTTGATCTGCACCGCGACGTTCTGGTTGCCGCGCAGGCTCACCTTGCCGTCCTGGTCCACCTCCACCGCGGGCACGTTGCGCAGCACGTCGGTGGCGTTGCCGCCGGTGGTGCCCGGCATGTCGCGGGTGCTGTAGGTGTTGCGGTCGGGCGCGAACCCGGCGGGAGCCGCCTCGGCCGTCACCGTGAGCCCCTCCAGCAGCACCGCGCCCTGCGCCAGCCGCACCGCGCCCACGTCGGCGTCGCGCTGCTGCGGGGTGATGGCGACCGTCGGCGTGGTGAAGGTGCTGAAGCCCAGCGAGCTGATCTTCAGGTAGTAGCGCCCGGGGCGCAGCCCCTCGATGCGGAAGGTGCCGTCCGGACGCGCCACCGCGCCGGTCACCAGGGTGCTGTCGGCCGCGCTCCACACGGCGATCTGCGCGGTGCCCAGCGGCTGGCCGCTCTGCGCGTCGGCGACGGTGCCGCGCACGGTGCCGCCCATCTGCTGCTGCATGGCGCCGGGCGCGCCGGCCGGGCGGGCGCCGGCGGGGGGCTGCCCCCCGGTGTGCTGCGCGGCGGCGGGGCTCGCAATGGCGAGCGCCGCGGCGGCGGCCAGGGTTCTGCCGAGGACGTTCATGGATCCGTATCGCTGCAAGGTGGTCGGTCGTCTGCCGGGGGCACTGCATCCGTGCGCGCCTCTCGAGCGGCGCGTGCGGTCCGGGCCTTGTGATCCACTCGGTGAGCGGAGGGTTGTCCTGCCGGGCAGGCCCGTAATCCCGATTTCATCTTTCCAATCGATACGCGGCGGACGATGCGATCGCCGCACCGTTCCCCGCCGCGTACGGGGGTAAGACCCGCAGGTGGCGCAAAGCGTTGGATTAACATCCGGTTACGTAAATCCGCCAGATGTTTTGCCGCGATCTCTACCCCGCGCCAGGCACCGGCGGAGAGGCGCCCGATAGAGAGACGAAGAACCGCGGCGAGATGTTAACCCCCGCGGCTCTGCATCCCATCGCGAGATCCGCCGCCGATCAGTCGTCCGGGTGAAAGACGTCCTCGATGCGCAGGCCGAAGAGGCGGGCGAGCGTGAAGGCCAGGCCCAGGCTGGGCTCGTACTTCCCGGTCTCCACCGCGTTGATGGTCTGGCGGCTGACCCCCGCCCGCTCCGCCAGTTCCGCCTGCGACCAGTCGTGCTCCGCCCGGAGCACGCGCAGCCGGTTCTTCATGAGTAGCGCGCCCGCGCGCGTACCACGCCCAGCAGGTAGAAGACGAACAGCAGCGGCCACAGGTGCCGGTAGCTCCAGTCGTCGGGCGACAGGTCCACCGCCAGCTGCAGCAGCCCCAGCACCATCATCATCAGGATGGCCAGGGGATAGGCCACGGCCAGCGCCTCCAGCTGGATGCGGCGCTCCAGCTCGTCCATCTGGCGAATGCCGGCGATCATCCGCCAGAGCAGCGCCGCGAACGGCACCACCGGCACCAGCGCCACCACGATGCGCAGCGTGGTCCCCAGCCCCTGGCCCTCCAGCAGCATCCGCGCGCCGAAGAACGTTCCCACCCACAGCACGCAGAGCGCGAGCGCCGGCCAGTCTCCCTCACGCCGGGTGGTCGTTGCGTTGACCGTCATCCTGCTCCTCCGTTGCTCGGGGGGATATGGAAAGCATCGTGGACATATTGTAAATGATGCACGTCTTTAAGTCAAGCGTACTTTACATCACGGCGTCGGAGGGCTCTGCCGTCCGGGAAAAGAAAACGGGGCCGGCGCATTCCGCGCCGGCCCCGCCCTTCATCGAGCAACTTCGTTCGTCGTCAGCTGTTGGAAGCGCGGCCGCGCGAGGCGCGGTCCCAGAGCAGGTAGACGGGAATGCCCAGCAGCACCACGGCCAGGCCGGAGAAGGAGTAGACCGGCTTCGCGACGAGGAGGATGAGCGCGACCCCGGCCGCGGCCAGCATGTACAGCGCGGGAACCACGGGGTAGCCGAAGGCCCTGTACGGCCGCGGCAGGTCGGGCATCAGCTTCCGCAGGCGGAAGAGCGCGATCATCGTCGCCACGTAGAAGATGAGCGCGGCGAAGATCACGTAGTCCAGCAGCTGGCCGTACGTGCCGGTGAGCGTCAGCAGCGCCGTCCAGATGCCCTGCGCGATCAGCGCCCACGCCGGCACCTCGTTGCGGTTCACCGTCCCCGCCTTCGCGAAGAACAGCCCGTCGCGCGCCATGGCGAAGTACACGCGGGCGCCGGCCAGGATGAGCCCGTTGATGCACCCGAAGGTGCTGATCAGGATGGCGCCGGCCATCAGGTACTGCCCCACCGGGCCGAACATGTGCTCCAGCGCCAGCGTCCCCACGCGGTCCTGCGGCGCCGTCTTGATCTGGTCCAGCGTGAGGACGGAGAGGTACGCGAAGTTGGCCAGCACGTACAGCACCGTCACCAGCCCCGTCCCCAGCGCCAGCGCCAGCGGCAGGTTGCGCTCCGGGCGCCGCACCTCGGCCGCGGCGAAGGTCACGTTGTTCCACGCGTCCGACGAGAAGAGCGAGCCCACCATCGCCGCGCCGAAGGCGGTGACGATGAGCGGGATGGCGATCCCCAGCACCGTCACCGGCGTGCCGGTGGGCGAGCCCTGCCAGAAGCTGCCGAAGTTCCCCGCGATCGCGTCGGCGTTGCGGCCGATGGTGATCCCCAGGATGATGAGCGCCGCCAGCGCGCCCGTCTTGGCGATGGTGAA
>DASTNU010000476.1:0-2841 GCA_035720605.1 Longimicrobium sp.
GTCGACGTGTCGCACGAGCGCTTCGCCGCACCGGCACCGGACCCGGCGGAAGTCGGGTGGGAGATGGAGGCAGAGATGCTGGACGAGGTGGGCAGGGAGCACGCGAAGGTGCTGCAGGCGGAGCTGGGCCGCGCCATCGCCGAGATGCGCAGCCAGGGTGCGCTGCATGTGATGATGGAGAACAAGCAGCCCGTCTACCACATGACCGTCGCCCGGCGCTTCACCGGCGCCAGCGCGGCGCGGTAAAGGGCGCGGCCGCGCTCACGCCGATCATCACCCCAGCCACTCGATCGACTGGCCATGCGGGCCGGTGACGGCGACGGGCTCGCCGTTCACCGAGAGCAGCAGCCGGTCGCCGGGCGGGGCCACGGGCAGCTTCGCGGCGATCGCGGGGAGCAAATCCGGCGACTCGTTGCTGATCCACACGGCATCCATCTCCATCACCAGTCGGACGAACTGCTCCCGTGCTTCCTCGGGCAGATACGGCAGCACCGCGGTGTGGAAGATCACCAGCGTGGCATCCGCCGGCGCATCGGCCGCCACGCTCCGCAGCTTCTCGATCATATCTCCCTTCACGATGCGCGGCGGCGATTCGCGGGCGATGCGGATCGCCGCCCGCAGCCGCTCCGCGCGGTCCTCCTGGCCGGGCCACACCAGCGTCTCCAGCCAGGCGACGTCTTCCGGATCGGCCAGGTCCAGCGGATTCAGGTCGATCCCCGCGCGCCAGGCGACCGTGGGAAGGCGGTCGGGGAGCGGCGTCGCGTCGTCGGCGCGGCAGGGGAACAACGGGGGATCGGGGGCGCCGGAGGACGGAGGTTCGAGACGGGCACGGCCGTAGTCGTACGCGTAGCGGTCCGGCAGCAGGCAGAGCCCGGCGGAGGCGCCCACCTCCAGCAGGGCGAGCGGCTGCGGAAGCCGCGCGAGCACGGGTAGGAGAGTGGCGCAGCGGCCGGGCTCGTTGGTCTGCGTGCTGCGCCGCAGGATCAGGGCACGGATGGGCTCCGGATGGCGCCCGACCAGCTCCTCCACGTGCGGCAGGTCGCGCGGCGTGCCGTACAGGCGCCGCACGGCCGCGAACACCAGGTTGGGCTGCTGCTTCGCCCCCGGCAGCGCGGCGACGAAGCGCAGCAGTGGCTCCGACTCCGCCACGCCGCGCGCCAGCCGTTCGTACAGCGGCGACACGCCCTTCGCCTCGTGCTCGGCGAAGTGGCGGTAGCGCGCCCGCAGCCGCGCGAACGGTTCGTCACGCTCCTCCATCATCGTACGCTTCCGGATTCACCCCTTGATGGTCATCAGCGGCGTCAGCTCCACCACGGGGCGTGCCAGGCCGGCGCCCGCCAGCGTCTCCACCACCGGGCCGATGCCCTTGTAGGCGTGCGGCGCCTCCTGCTTGATGTCCTCCAGCTTCTTCTGGACGATGTCGCGGCGCAGGCGCACGTCCGGCCGGCGCAGGTCCAGCGGGCTGACGACGCGGAACCGCTCCAGGAAGCGCTGGAACTCGTCCTCGTGCCCCTGGAGCGCGTCACCGCGCGACAGGGCGCGCCCGGCGCCGTGGCTGGCGCTGGAAAGCGCCTCGGGGTTCCCCTGCCCCGCCATCACGAAGCTGCTGGCCCCCATGGAGCCCGGCACCAGCACCGGCTCGCCGTAGTACGCGAACGGCGTTCCCGTCATCTCCTCGTAGCCGCGGGCGGGACAGCTGCCCTTGCGGTGCACGGCCCACGCCTCGCCCTCCCGCTCCTCGCGCCAGATGAAGTTGTGCGGCGCGTCGTACAGCAGGCGAAAGTCCACGTCTCCGCAGACGCGGCGCAGTCCGGCAAGCGCGGTGAGCGCCAGGAAGAGCCGGTTGGCGAAGGCGAAGTTCCCCGCGTTGTGCAGCGCGTCCCAGAACAGCCCCGCCGCCTCCTGGTGCCGTGGCCCCTCCGGAAGGACGAAGATGCCGTTCTCCGGGTGCCGCAGCGTCCGCGGATAGATCTTCCGCACCACGTCGCGAAAGTAGCCGCCGCTCAGGTGGCCCACGGAGACGGAGCCGGTGTGCACCATCACCGTCACCATTCCCGGTCGGAACCCCCACGCGTGGGCGGTGGTGCCGTCCAGGATCTTCTCGACGCGCTGGATCTCCACGAAGTGGTTGCCGCCGCCGATGCTCCCGATCTGACTGTCGCGGGTGAGCTGGCCGGCCGGGCCCATGAAGTCGTCCAGCCCGAAGATGCGCTCCGCCGGCAGACTGCCGCGGCGGTCCACCCGCGCCAGCTCGCCCTCCACGTCCAGCTCGTGGAAGAGCGACCAGACGCCTTCCGTCAGCGCGCGCGGCGTGGCGTCCAGCAGCCCGGTGAGGCCGCGAGTGAAGATGGCCTCGCGCTGTGGACGGGTCATGGGGATGTTGCGGCCGCCCTCGAAGAACAGGTGGCGGAAGGCGGTGTCCAGCTCCTCCGTGCGGCCCTCCAGCTCCTCCGCCTGCAGCGACGTCAGGTGCAGGCGCATCCCGCAGTTGATGTCGTTGCCGATGGACTGCGGCACCAGGAAGCCGCGGGTGGCCAGTACGGTGCCCACGGGAATGCCGCGGGCCTTGTGGAAGTCGGGGGTGACGGCCACCTGCGTGACCGCCGGCTCGCTCTCGAAGCTTTCCGGGGAAACCTCCGCGAAGCGCTCCACGGTGCGGCTCAGGTCCAGCATCTGGACCAGCTCGGTGACCGCGGCGGGCTCCACCGGGACGGCTTCGTTGGCGAAGAGTACGGCGTCGATGCCGTACGGGTTGTCGATCCGCACCCGGTTCTCGTCCAGGCGCGACAGGCGTGGGTCCAGTGTCATCAGGTTCCTTGGCGCAAGACAAAACCGACCATC
>DASTNU010000477.1:0-4360 GCA_035720605.1 Longimicrobium sp.
CGGCCGCGCGGACCGGCACGGGAAAGCGGCGGAGGGGTGTTTCGGGGGGACGGGCGGGCAAAAAACGCCCGTTTTTTACGTGCGGCCGTTCAGCCCCGGGCGCGAAAATAGAGGCTGAAAGCGCGGCGGGCGGCAGGGGTGAGCTTGCCGCGCCGCCAGGCGTCCGCCGCCTTGCGCAGCGCCTCCGCCAGGGTGGGATATGGAAAGATGGCCTCGCCGATCCTGCCCAGGCCGGTCCCCGCCACCATCGCCTGCGTCACCTGGCTGATGACGTCGCCGGCGTGGGGCGCCACCAGGGTAGCGCCCAGGATGGTGTCGGAACCCGCCTTCAGGTGCACGCGCAGGAACCCCTCCGTCTCGCCGTCGGTGCGGGCGCGATCCACGTCGTGCAGGGGAATGGTGACGGTCTGCACCCCGTCCCCCCGCCGCGCCGCCGCGTCCGCCGCGATGCCCACGTGCGCCAGCTCGGGGCTGGTGTAGGTGCACCAGGGGATCACCAGCCCGCTCGCCTTCCCCCGCCCGAAGAAGAGCGCGTTGCGGACCACCAGCCGCGCCTGCGCATCCGCCGCGTGGGTGAACTGGTACCGCGACGCCACGTCGCCGATGGCGAAGACGCGCGGGTTGCTGGTGCGCATCCGCTCGTCCACCCGGATGCCCTTTTCCGCGACCTCCACCCCCGCCGCCTCCAGCCCCAGCCCCTCCACGTTGGGCGCGCGCCCGGCGGCCACCAGCAGGTGGGATGCGATGATCCCGGTCGCTTCCCCGCCGCCACGCGAGAAGCGGATGGTCTTCCCCGCCCCGCCCGCCGCCACGGACTCCACCCGCGCGTCCAGGACGAGGTCGATGCCGTCGGCGCGCAGCGCGGCCGCCACCACCTCCGCCGCCTCGGCGTCGTCGTGGGGGAGGATGCGGGGACCCGCCTCCAGCAGCGTCACCCGGCAGCCGAAGCGCGCGAACGCCTGCGCCAGCTCGCACCCGATCGGCCCCGCGCCGAGGACGGCCAGGTGCTCCGGCCGCTCGGTGAGCGAGAAGATCGTCTCGTTGGTGAGATGGCCGGCGTCCGCCAGCCCCGGGACCGGCGGAACGGCGGCGCGGGCGCCCGTGGCGATCACCGCGCGGTGGAAGCGCAGGCGGCGCCCGTCCACCTCCACCGCGTCGTCCGCGACGAAGCGGCCCGGGCCCAGGAAGACGTCGACGCCCAGCTCGTCGCGAAAGCGGCGCGCGCTGTCCGCCGGGCTGATCTCCGCGCGGATCCGCCGCATCCGCTCCATCACCGCGGCGAAGTCGCCCTCTCCCGCCACCGCCGGCCCGGCGAAGCGCTCCGCCGCCGTACGCGCCGCGTGCCAGACGCGCGCCGCGGCGAGGACCGCCTTGGAGGGGACGCATCCCACGTTCAGGCAGTCGCCGCCCATCAGCTCGCGCTCCACGAGCGCCACCCGCGCGCCCAGCGCCGCCCCGATCGCCGCCGTCACCAGCCCCGCCGTCCCCGCGCCCACGACCACCAGGTGGTAGCGGCCCTTCGGCTCCGGGTTGGTCCACGCCGGCGGATGGACGTTCTCCAGCAGCCGCCGGTTGTGCGCGTCCAGCGGCTGCACCGCGGGAAAGGTGGTGGGATCGTGCGCCATCGCGGCTCCGTCTGGATCGGCGAAAACGAAAACCCCCTCCCGTGGCAAAGTGCGCCGGGAGAGGGGGAGACGCAAATGGTCCGTCCGGGGAGATCGGGCGGTGGCGGGCCCTTCAGCCGCGGTTGTCCAGGACGATGCCGTCCAGCGCGTGGTCCAGAGCCTGGCAGTGCTCCAGCGCCTGCTGCAGCTGGTCGTAGACCTCCTTCCAGCGCAGCACCTCCAGCGGGTCCGGCGCGCCTTCGAAGAGCGCCTCCACGGCGGAGGCGTAGATGGCGTCGCCCTCGTCGTTGATGCGCTCCAGGTCCGTGCAGCGGGCCGTGGGATAGTTGCGCTGGCGAAAGCTGGCCACCGACGTCTCGATGCACTCCGCCGCGCGCACCAGCACCCCGGAAAGCCGCAGCGCCGCGGGCTGGGTGGGCCCCAGGTGCAGCGGCTGGGTGCGCCGCGCGATGTCGCAGAAGCGGTGTACCATCTCGTACAGCATCGAGCCGACCTTGTGGACGTCTTCGCGGGCCAGTGGCGTAACGGCAACGCTTTCGATCTCTTCGACCACCTGGCTGCGCAGGGCGGCCGCCTCGCCGTCCACGCGCGCGAGCTCTTCCAGGATCTCCGCCACCTGCTGCCGCTCCGCGAACAGGCGCTCCAGCAGCCGCGCCGCCTCGGAGGCCCGCGTCGCCATCCCCGAGAACGCGTCGTAGAAACGCCCCAGCTTTACGAACAAGCGCACGGGTTCCCTCCGTTGCGGGAATGGACGCGCAGGCGAGTGCCTTCCCCACTGACGCACTGACGCACTAACGCACTGACGCACTCACGCACTGTTCAGACCGTCTGCGCGGCGACCACCGTGATGCCGCGCTCCAGCGTCTGCTTCACCGGGCAGCGGTCGGCGATCTGGGTGAGGCGCTCGCGCTGCTCGTCCGTCAGGGGGCCCTCCATCTCCAGCTCGCGCTCGATCTGGTTCAGGCCCACGTGCTTGGTCGCGCAGTCCACGCAGTCCTGCGCGTGCGAGCGCGCCTGGCGCAGCCGCACCGTCACGCGCTCCAGCGGCCACCCCTTGCGGTCCGCGTACATCCGCAGCGTCATCGCCGTGCACGCGCCGATGGAGCCCAGCAGCAGGTCGTAGGGCGTCGGCGCGCCGCCTCCCCCACCCATCGACACCGGCTCGTCCACCACCAGCGTCTGCCCGCCCGCGGCCACCTCGGTGCGGTACTTCTCCTGCCCGATCTGGATCACGACCTCGCCGTCGTTGGTCATGGTGCGTTCTCCGCGGAGGGGTGGTTGCGCGGCGGCCGTGGGAGCGAAGCCCGCGGGCGTGGATGCGCGGCGCGAATCCCCCGGGAGCGAATGAATTCGCCGCTGGAAATTCGCGAAGTCCGCCTTCGCGGACTGCGTGCGCGGGGTCCTCGCTCCGGAGCAGGCCTACGGCTCGGCGGCGGGGTAGACGGTACCGTCGCGATGATGATCTTCCTGGCGCGGAATGTAGTCGCGCACCCGTGGCACGGCGCGCGGAGAGACGGACGTGGCGCCGTATCCGCCCTGCCACCTGAATCCGCGCGGCAGGATCCCGCGGTTCGTCAGATGGGAGGACGAACCCTTGAGCTGCTTCACCAGCGTCGCGAGGGCAACGGTGGCGGGAAGCCGCAGCAGCACGTGCACGTGATCCCGACTTTGCGAATTTCCAGCGGCGAATTCATTCGCTCCGGGAGGCGGGCCGGGCGATTCTATCCGGTGCTCGCGTCACCCTGGGGTTCCACTCACGCCATCTCGGTGCCTCCCGTCACCCCTCCGAGATGCGCGCGAACTCCTCGTCAGAGAGCTCCAGCGCGGCGGCGGCGGCGTTCTCCTCCAGGTGGTCCACCCGGGTGGTGCCGGGGATGGGGAGCATCACCGGCGAGCGGCGCAGCAGCCAGGCCAGCGCCACCTGCGCCTGCGTCGCCCCCAGCCGCACCGCCGCCTCTTCCAGCGGCCCGCCCGCGTCCGCAAGCGTCCCCACCCCCAGCGGGTACCAGGGGATGAAGCCGATCCCGTTCTCCGCGCAATGATCCAACACCGTCTCCCAGGTCCGGTCGTCCACGTTGAAGCGGTTCTGCACCGTGGCGATGGGGACGATGCGCCGCGCCGCCTCCACCTGCTCCACCGTCACCTCGGAGAGCCCCGCGTGGCGGATCTTCCCCTCGGCGATCAGCTCCGCCATCAGCCCGAACTGGTCGTCCGCCGTCACTTTTGGATCGATGCGGTGCAACTGCCACAGGTCGATGGCGTCCACGCGCAGCCGCCGCAGGCTTCCCTCGCACGCCGCGCGCAGGTGCCTGGGGTGGCCGTTCGTCGTCCAGCGGTCCGGCCCCGGACGCTCGTAGCCGCCCTTGGTGGCGATGACCAGCCCGGCGGGATAGGGGTGCAGCGCCTCCGCGATCAGCTCCTCGCTCACGTTCGGCCCGTAGGAATCCGCCGTGTCGATGAGGTCGATGCCCAGCTGCACCGTGCGGCGCAGCACGCGGATGGCCCCCTCGTGGTCGCGCGGCGGCCCCCAGATCCCCGATCCCGTGATCCGCATCGCGCCGAACCCCAGGCGGCTCACCTCCAGCTCGCCGCCGATGCGGAACGTTCCCCCCGCGGCCGCGCCCCCGCCAGTCTTCGTCATCCCCTTCCTCCCGTCCCGTTTCCTGTCACCGTGGCTCCACCTCGCACAATGGCATCCGCGCGCGCGCATGGAAAGGGTGAAACGCCTTCCCCAC
>DASTNU010000478.1:0-2579 GCA_035720605.1 Longimicrobium sp.
CGTTTCGGTGCAGAACGAGGGGAGGCGGCTGTAGCGTGCAGCATCGCACCGGACCGGGTTCGCGTGATGCCCGCGGCTTCGGGGCGCTTGCATCGCAGGCGTCGGCCCACCCGTTTCGCCAGCGGAATCCAGACGAAATCAAGGCCCTGGTCGGCTCGCTCGACACTTTCGCCCCGTCCGGCCCCTTCCGCGGGTGCCGCCGCCGCGTGCCGGGAACGCTCCTTGCGGCGCGGGCGGCGCTGGCCGAAAATGCAGTAGCAGGTGAGAAGGACCCCGCCTGGCCGTTCATCCGCGCCGGGCACCTACGACAATGGCAAACCCGCCGAAAGACGGGGACGCAAAGCCACGAGGCTACCGCCGCATCCTTGCGGCCATGCCGGTCGGGTTACCGAACAGGTGCTGCCCATGCGCACGCCGCACTCCATCCTCGATGAGCCCTCGCCCGGCGTACACGCCGCGGACGGGGAGATCCTGCGCCGCCTTGCCGGCACCGCCGTCGCGCGCCTGCACCTGGGCGCGGCCGCCGTGGTGCTGGACGACGGCGACGCGCCGTTCCACGTCGAAGGCGCGCCCGCGCTGCAGCAGCTGCTGCTGGGCGTCATCCTGCACCATCGCGCCGCGCTGCGGCGGGCCGCGGACGGCACCGCGCGCGTCCTGGGCCCCGTCGGCCAGACGCCCGCGGCGCCCGAGGCCTCGCTCGCCATCGTCGCGCTGGCGCTGCCGGACGGCGAGCCGCTGGGCACCCTGCTGGCGCTGCACGCCCGCGCGTGGTCGCTGGGCGAGACCGCCGCGCTGGAGAGCCTGGCGCAGGCGGCGGTGGTGGAGCTGCGCTGCGCGCGCGCCGAGCAGCGGCTGGCGCTGCTGGAGCGGGCGCTGCAGGCGGTGGACCTGGGCGTCACCATCACCGACGAGGCGGGGAGGATCGTCTTCACCAACCCCGCCGAGGCGCGGATGCACGGCTACGGGGTGGAGGAGCTGGTCGGCCGCGCCGCCCGCTCGCTGGCCCCGCCGGAGCTGTGGAACGGCGAGGGAGGGGTGCCGGTGCGGCCGGTGCGCCGGTGGATGCGGGAGCGCGTCAACGTGCGCCGCGACGGCACCCGCTTTCCCGTGCGCCTCTGGTCCGACGTGGTCGCCGGCGACGACGACCGTCCGCTGGGGCTGGTGACGTGGAGCGAGGACCTGAGCGGGCGCGTGAGCTCCCTCTCCGCGTCGGACGACGACGAGCGCGACCCGCTGACCGGCGTGCTGGGCCGCGGGGCCTTTCTGCGCGCCCTGGCGCGCGCCTGCGAGCCGCAGGAGGCACAGCCGGGACGCGGCTTCGCCGTGCTGTTCGTGGACCTGGACCGCTTCAAGGCGGTGAACGACCGGCTGGGACACGCCGCCGGCGACGCCTTCCTGGCCGTGGTGGGGGAGCGCCTGGCCGCGTCGGTGCGGCCCACGGACCTGGTGGCGCGCATCGGCGGCGACGAGTTCGCGGCGCTGCTGCAGGGGGTGGAGCGCGAGCAGGACGCGGTGACGGTGGTCAACCGCATCCAGCGGCTGCTGGCGGAGCCGGTGGCCGTGGGCGACGTGGAGATGCGCGCCTCGGCCAGCATCGGCGTGGCGATGGGGGCGTGCGGCGACGCCCCCGAGGGCATCCTGGCCGCGGCCGACCGGGCGATGTACCGGGCCAAGACGCTGGGCGCGGGGCACCACGGCGTTGCCGAGCCCGGGCTGCTGGCGCACGAAGAGGCGCTGCTGCAGGTGGAGCAGGACCTGCGGCGCGCCATCGACCGCGACGAGCTGGCGCTCCGCTTTCAGCCCATCGTCCGCCTTCACGACGGGCGGCTGGAGGGGCTGGAGGCGCTGGTGCGGTGGAACCACCCCCGCCGCGGGCTGCTGGGCCCGCAGGCGTTCCTTCCCGTGGCGGAGGAGACGGGGATCATCATCGAGGTGGACCGCTGGGTGCTGGGCGCCGTCGCGCGGCAGCTGAAGGCCTGGGAAGACCATCCCGTGCTGCGCGACGTGCCCGTGAGCGTGAACTTTTCCGGGCGGCACGTGGTGCACCCGCGCGTGGTGCACGACGTGCAGCGCACCCTGCGCGAGTGCGGCGTGCGGCCGGGGCGGCTGGTCATGGAGGTCACCGAGACCGCGCTGGTGGAGGACTTCCAGACGGCGGCCTCGGTGCTGGCGGCTCTGCGCGCGCACGGCGTGGCCATCTGCCTGGACGACTTCGGCACGGGGTACTCGTCGCTGGGCTACCTGCGGCAGCTGGGGTTCGACCGGCTGAAGATCGACCGCTCCTTCGTGCAGCGCATGGGCGAAAGCCCGGCGGACGAGGCCATCGTCCGCGGCATCGTGGCGCTGGCGGAGGCGCTCAGCCTCACCCTCACCGCCGAGGGGGTGGAGACGGCCGGCCAGTGCGCGGCGCTGCGGCGGCTGGGGTGCCGCGACGCCCAGGGCTTCCACTTCGCCCGGCCGATGGACCTGGACGAGCTGCGGGCGTGGCTGGACACGTCAAGGCCTGCCTCTTCCCTGAGCGGCTGAAGCCGCCGCTGGGACAGCCACAAGCCCCGTCCCGGCGCCGCAGGCGCGTCGCC
>DASTNU010000479.1:0-2724 GCA_035720605.1 Longimicrobium sp.
CCAGGCGCGGATCGTGGTGCTCGCCGCCAGCGCCTGCGAGTCCGCCCGCATCCTGCTCAACTCGCGCTCCGGCCAGTTCCCGCAGGGGCTGGCCAACGGCAGCGGCACGGTCGGCAAGTACCTCACCGACACCACGGGGACGGACGTGGCGGGGTTCATCCCCCGGATGATGGACCACGTGCCGCACACGGAAGGATCGGCCGGGGGATCGCACATCTACATGCCCTGGTGGCTGGACAACCGGAAGCTGGACTTTCCGCGGGGCTACCACATCGAGGTGTGGGGCGGGCTGGGAGTGCCGTCGTACGGCTTCATGGGCGGCATCCACCGCTATCCGTCGGGCGGCGGATACGGCAGGCAGCTCAAGGACGACTACCGGCGCTACTACGGATCGACGGTGGGCTTCAGCGGCCGCGGCGAGCAGATCCCCAACGAGAATTGCTACTGCGAGCTGGACCCGGACACGGTGGACCGGTGGGGGATCCCGGTGCTCCGCTTCCACTTCAAGTGGACGGACCACGAGCTCAACCAGGTGAAGCACATGCAGGAGACCTTCCGCTCGCTGATCGCGGAGATGGGCGGCGAGGTCTTCTCCCCCATGCCCACGAAGGAGGACGGGTACGGGATCGCGGCGGGCGGGCGCATCATCCACGAGCTGGGGTGCACGCGGATGGGGGCGGACCCGTCGACGTCGGTGGTGAACGCCAACTGCCAGGCCCACGACGTCCGCAACCTGTTCGTCGCCGACGGCGGGCCGTTCGTGAGCCAGGCGGACAAGAACCCCACCTGGACCATCATGGCGCTGGCCATGCGCACCAGCGAGTACATCACCGGCGAGATGCAGAGGGGGGCGCTGTGAGCGAGATGACCCGCCGCGAGGCGCTCGGCGTCCTCGCCACGCTGCCGCTGGCCGCGGCGTTCGAGCCCGCGCCCGGCACGGCCGCGCACGAGATCCTGGCCGTCCGCGAAGCCGTGGCCGCCGAGACGGCCGCGGGCGCGGCGTACGAGCTGAAGTTCTTCACCCCGCACGAGTGGGAGACGGTGCGCGTCCTCGCCGACCTCGTCATCCCGCGCGACGAGCGCTCCGGGAGCGCCACGGACGCGGGGGTGCCGGAGTTCATGGACTTCATGCTGGATGCGTATCCCGGGATGCGCCTGCCCATGCGCGGCGGGCTGGCCTGGCTGGACGCGGAGAGCCGCGCCCGCGGCGACGTGCCCTTCATCCAGCTCCGTCCGGAACTGCAGACCGCGCTGCTGGACGACATCGCCTTCCCGGCGCGGGCGCGGCCGGAGATGAGCCAGGGGGTGGCGTTCTTCAACCGCTTCCGCGACCTGACGGCGTCCGGCTTCTGGTCCACGCGCATCGGCGTGGACGACCTGCAGTACATGGGCAACCGCGGAATGGCGTCGTGGGACGGCTGCCCGCCCGAGGCGCTGGCGAAGCTGGGGGTCAGCTACAGAGAATAGGGAATAGGGAATAGGGAATAGGGCAGGCGGCGCGCGCGAATGGCCGCGGCACGGCATGGCGCCGTGCCGCGGCCGTCGTGTTTCGCGATCAGTAGCAGGGACGGCACTTGCTGAACTCCGTGGTGGGGCAGACGGACATGTCGCTCCACCCCTCGTAGAACCGCGCATCCCCCGTTCCCTTCTCCCGGACGCGCTGCGTCGTCTCGAAGGAAGCCACGTTCAGCTCCTCCAGGTTCAGCGTCAGCTTCTTCATCTTCCGATCTCCGTGATGGGTGGTTCGCGGGCACGGGCATTCCCCTCTGCCCGCGTGCTTCGTGTTGGGAGCGGCCTCCGCCGCGCTGGGCGATTCGCCCGCGACGGGGCCGCACGCACGATGGTATCCGTCCCCCGCTGAAGCGAGCACGCCGGGACGAGTGTCCCCGGCGCGGTGCGACCGGCGCGCGGCGGGCGGTTCTTCGCTTCACCTCTCCCCCGAACGCGCGTGCCGCTCACCCGCCATCCCGTGCCGCCGGCACACCCCGACCGGCCGCTCGCCGGCAACCAGTGGCGAATGAGATGCGGTGCCTGTATCTATCGTCCGGTCTTCGTCGGGGCGGACAGCGCAACCTGAAGCCATCCCGCAAGATGGCGTGGCTCGGCCCGCCCCTGGATCACGCTCGCGGTTCGTGTCTCCGCGGCAGCGAAGGCTTCGTTCCCCTTCAGCACCAAGGAGCCGCTTTATGGATGAATATCAGGATCCCACCGAACCGCCGCTCGATGACGGCGGGTACCTGGTCGGCGGCACGAACCCCAACAAGCCGCCCAGTTGGGTGCCGGGCCCCGGATGGTGGGAGTTCGTGAACGGCGTGTGGCGCTGGATCTCGGATCCCGCTCCCACGACCGTCACCCGCTGAGCCCGGCGAGAGCCGATGCGAGAGGCGGGCGGTCCTCCGCGGCGCCCGCCACGCAGCCGGCGTGCGTGCCTCTTTCACGTCCTCGCGGGATCGAGGACCGACATTCCCGTTCAGCAGAAAGGGATCGCCGTATGCCTGGTTTCACACTCTACGGCCCCGGCCTGGGTGACTCCCCTGACGATTACCCCATCGGCGGCACGGACCCCGGCAAGCCACCCGACTGGAGCTACCCGGGCTATGGCTGGTGGGAGTTCATCAACGGCGCGTGGCGGTGGATCTCGGATCCCTCTCCCAAGACCGTGAAGCCCTGACGCGCGAAAGCGAACTCGAGACGTGGCGGGCGGCCGTCCGCGGCGCCCGCCCT
>DASTNU010000480.1:0-4041 GCA_035720605.1 Longimicrobium sp.
AGCCTGCCCTAGCCCGACACCGTCCCCACCACGCGGCCCAGGATCACGTACGACAGGAACATCACCCCGCCGGTGATCAGCAGCCAGCGGGCGAGCTTCATCTGCCGCAGCCCCACCTCGTCGAAGTAGTGCTCCGGCTTCCACACGCCCACCACCGTGGGCCCCTGCCCCGGGCGCACGTGGCGCCAGGCCAGGAACTGCAGCAGCGCCGACGCCACGCAGCAGGCGAAGAACCCCAGCAGCAGCGACGCCGCGATCACCTTCACCAGCGTGCTCATCCGCCCACCTTCGTTCCGTGGTGCAGCGCCGCGATCCCGCCGGAGAGCGTCTCCCACCTCACCCCGCCGAAGCCGGCGGCCTCCATCCGCCGCGCCAGCTCCGGCGGCTCGGGAAAGCTCATCACCGACTCCGGCAGGTAGGTGTACGCCGACGAGTGCTTCGACACCATCCGTCCCACCAGGGGCAACACCTTCAGGAAGTAGAAGAAGTACAGCGCCCGGAACGGCTGCCACCCCGGCGTGGTGAACTCCAGCACCACCAGCCGCGCGCCGGGCTTCAGCACCCGCGCCATCTCGCGCAGCCCCGCGTCCAGGTCCGCCAGGTTGCGCACGCCGAAACCGACCGTCGCGCCGTCGAACGCCTGGTCCGGGTAGGGGAGGGCCAGCGCGTCCGCGCACGCCGGGCCGATCGGCGCGCCGCGGGTCTTGCCGGCGCCCACGCCGTTCTCCAGCATGGCGTACGTGAAGTCGCTGCCCACCACGCGGCCGCGGAACGCCGCCCGCCGGGCCAGCTCCACCGCCAGGTCCAGCGTTCCCGCGCAGTTGTCCAGGTAGGCGCCCTCCGGCGCCCGCTCCCACCCCAGCCGGTCCACGGCCCGTTTGCGCCACAGGCGGTCGACGTTCAGCGACAGCACGTGGTTCAGCAGGTCGTACCGCGGGGCGATGGAGCTGAACATCCGCCGCACGTGCGCCGCCTTTTCGGCCGGCGCGGGAAGCGCCGACAAGGGCGCGGGAGTTTGTGGCATTCGCGTAAAACCGTTCGTGCGCTTAGAATAACGGCCGCCAAGGTAGCAGCCTGCCGCCGGCCGCAGCAAGGCTCGCCGCGCCGCCTGAAACCCGCCGCGCCGGTTTGCCGTACGGGCGCGGCGAGTCTGAGTCTATAGACCCGAACATACGCGGTGAACGCAACCCTGGTCTCTGACCACGAACTCGTCGCTCGCGCCCAGCAGGGCAGCGAGAAGGCGTATCGCGAGCTGCTCGGGCGCTACCAGCGGCCGGTGTTCTCCATCATCTACCGGATGATCCGTGACCGGGAGCAGGCGGAGGACCTGGCGCAGGAAACGTTCGTGCGCGTGTTCAACCACATCGACCGGTACGATCCGCGCTACAAGTTCAGCAGCTGGATCTTCAAGATCGCCACCAACCTGACGATCGACTGGATCCGGCGTAAGGAGCTGAACACCGTCTCCATCGACGGCTCGCGGAACGCCGTGACGGCCGAGCAGATCGAGGCCACCAGCATCACCATCGCCTCGCCGGACGAGAACCCCGAGGAGCTGCTGGAGGCCAGGCAGCTGGGCGAGGAGATCGAGCAGGCCATCGGCAAGCTGCGCCCGGAGTACCGCGCGGCCATCCTGCTGCGCCACGTGGAAGGGCGCGAGTACCAGGAGATCGCCGAGATCCTGGCCCTGCCGCTGGGCACGGTGAAGACGTACATCCACCGCGGGCGCAACGAGCTGCGCGAGCAGCTGCAGCACCTGCGCGAAGCGGCGTAGCAGGCAACGTGCTTGAAAGACGTGCTGAAACCCGGGAGCCCCGGCTCCCGTACGGGCACCCATGGTAACGAATCGAGCCCCGTGAGGCAGCCGTGACGGACGCAACCGGACACCTTCCCTACTGGACGCTGGAGCAGCTCGCCGAAGGCGACCTGTCCCACGCGGAGCGCACGCTGGCGGAGCAGCACCTGCGCTCCTGTGCCCATTGCTCGGCGGAGCTGGCCTCTGCGCGGGCGCTGATCGCGTCGCTGCAGGCGCTCCCCGCGGCGGCGCCTTCGCCGCGTTTTGCCGACGCGGTGATGGCGCGCGTCGTCATCACCCCGCAGGCGGCGGCCGCCGCGGCGCCCGCGGCCCGGCGCTGGCTTCCCCGCCTTACGCGGGGATGGATGGCGGCGCTGGCCCTGCTGATGGTGCCCTTCGCGGTGCTGATGGGCTTTGGCGCGTGGACGGGGGTGAGCCCGATCTCGGGGATGGCCGCGGTGTGGCAGGCGGTGCGCGGCTGGACCCGCGACGTGGCCTGGAACCTGGTCGCCGAAGGGACGGAGATGCTGATCCGCAGCGGGCTGTACCAGTGGGGCGCGGACCTGCTGGGCGGGATCCCCGGGCCCACCATGGCCGGGCTCCCCGTCCTTCTGCTGATGATGCTGGCGGCCGTTCCGGTCTCCGCCTGGGCGATGGCGCGCCTGCTGCGCGCCCCGACGACGGGGTTGATGCATGCGTAACCCGATGCGGAACCGGCCGGCTCTCGCCCTGGCGCTGGCGGCCGCGGTGGCCGCCGCGCCGGCGCAGGCCGCCGAGCAGCCGCACTCCCACGACGGCCTTTCGGGGTACACGCTGCACCGCGGCGATCGGCTGTGGTTCCGCGGCGCGCACGAGGTGCGGGCCAACGAGATCATCGAAGGCGACGTGGTGGTGGCCAGCGGCTCGCTCACCGTGCGCGGCGAGGTGCACGGCGACGCGGTGGTGGGCGGCGGCGACCTGGTGCTGGAAGCCGGCTCGGTGGTCAGCGGCGACGCGGTGGTGACCGGCGGCAAGCTGGTGAACCGCGGCGGCCAGGTGCTGGGCAAGGTGCAGGAGGGCTCGCCCCAGGCGCGGCACGACGGCACGCAGGCCATGCAGCTGCGCCGCGGCTGGTTCGGGGTCATGGAGGCCGGGTGGGCGCGGCTGGTGCGCACGCTTTCCCTGGCGCTGGTGCTGGGGCTGGCGGGCGTGGGGCTGATCTTCTACGGCCTGCCGCAGCTGGAGCGGGTGAGCAGCGTGGTCCGCCGCGTCCCGGCCAACGCCGCGGGAATCGGCCTGGCGGCCAACGTGCTGGTGCTCCCCGCCTTCCTGGGCGGCATGCTGGGCCTGTCGGCGACCATCGTCGGCATCCCCTTCCTGCTGGTCTTCGTCCCGCTCTTCTGGACGGCGGTGTTCGCGCTGGCGGGCATCGGGATGATCGCGGTGGCGCACGCGCTGGGACAGCGCCGCGCGGAGCGCGCCGGCTTCTACGACGAGCGGCACCGCAACCCGTACACGTACCTGATGACGGGCCTGGCGCTGCTGCTGGGGCCGCTGCTGGTGACGCAGCTGCTGGGGATGATGCCGCTGGTGGGGTGGCTGGGGAACGTGGCCGGGCTGGTGGCCTGGACGCTGCTGTGGCTGGCCGCCAGCGTGGGCGCCGGGGCGGTGCTGATCGTGGCCGTGCGCGCCTGGCACGAGCGCCGCTACCGCAACGAGATGCGGCTGGGCGAGGTGGAGATCTGACCCCCGTCGCGGAACCGAAGGTTACAGGGGACAGGTTACGAAGCCCCTGTCGTCCGCAGTGGCTGGCTGGATTGGATTGAATTGAAACCCTGCGGGGCGGTGCTTCGTATCAACCTGTCGCTGGACGCAGAGGGACTGCGCTACGAACGCGGAATCAGGTAGATAAAAGGAAGGGACACGATGCTCAGCGCGCTGGTGGGTCTGGTGGTGGCCGCCATCGTCGGCCTGGTGATGATCACGGTGCTCCTGGCGCTGGTCGGCGCGTTCTTCGGCCTGGCGTTCGGGCTGGTGGGGATGGTGCTGGCGCTGGCCTTCAAGATCGTGCCCCTGGTGCTGGTGGGCTGGCTGGTGGTGAAGCTCATCCAGCGCGCCGAGCGGCCCGGCCTGCCGGCCGCGTCGCGGATCCCCGCGGCTGACCGGCAGTGGCTGGACCGCTGACGGGATAGGGCTAGAGGGGACAGGTTACGGGGGACAGCCTGCGAGGCCCCCTGTCCTGCCCGACTGCAATGCGGAAGCGGCCG
>DASTNU010000481.1:0-3022 GCA_035720605.1 Longimicrobium sp.
TCGAGAGGGTTTCTTGCGTTATCTGGCTAAAAACGGATGTACATCACGCCCGGTGTGAGGACCAATGCAGAGAACCCCCGCCGGCGCAGTGCCGGCGGGGGTTCTTTTCTTGGGACAGCCGGAGCCCTGTCAGGCCGTCGCAGCCGTGGCCATCAGCTCGTCCGCGTTCTCGTCGCACGGGGCCAGCGTGTCCATGAAGGAGCTGACGGAGAAGACGGCGTTGCCGGGGCCCGGCGGGCCGTAGCCGGGGGGCGGCTGCAGGCCGTGCGTCTCCAGCGCCTCACGGTAGGTCTCCAGCAGCCGGATGTGGTACTCCAGCGGCGCGCCCTCGGGGTTGTCCTTGCCCAGCGGCGTCGTGGGCTCCGGACACCAGGTGGTGAAGCGCGGCGTCACCCCGCGCGACATGAAGTAGTCCAGCCCCTCGCGCGTGCTGCGGATCGCCTCGTCCACCGTGGCGAAGCCGAACGGCCGCGCCATCTCCACCCCCGCCACGAAGTTGGGGATCACGTACCGCGCCCCGAACACCTCCGCCGCGTCGAAGATGCGCCGGTGCCACTCCTCGCGCCCCACGTAGCGCTCCTTGCCGGGGCAGATGATCTCGAACAGCCGCCTGTCCCACACCTCGTAGTTGGGGTGGTAGATGCGGATGCCGTAGTCCTTGAAGCGCTGCACGTCCGCCTTCGGCAGCGCCTGCGCGACGACCTTGCCGATCCAGCGGCCGGGAAAGCGCGCCTCGATGGCCTCGGCGTAGCGGCCGTAGAAGTCCGCCTCCTCCAGCCCGTCCACCTTCGACGTCACGCTGCCGCCGGTGAGGGTGTACGCGTGGCTCGTCCGGGCCGTGTCGTACCGGTCGATGATGGCCAGCGCCTCCAGCACCTCGTCGATGGGCTTGATGCCGGTGTAGGGGCGGCCCGCCTGCTTGTGCTGGCGCCAGTTGTGGTTGATGTCGCAGTACTGGCACTCCTCCCTGGCGCCGAAATACTGGCACATCCGGAAGACGGTCAGGTAGACCAGGTACCCCCACTGGATGGTGGGGGCGATCTCCATCACCTGCTTGCCGTTGCTCAGCGGGTGCCGGTAGTACTCCGGCATGGGCGGCAGCGCCACGTCGGCGATGGCGCGCCCCTCCAGCGACAGCGTGAGCGCGTCCCCCTCGCCGCGCGACACGCGGTAGGGCGAATCCGGGTTCACGCGCACGGAGACGATGGTGCGGCGCAGGCCGTACGGCCCGCCCGTGAGCGCCACCTCCTCCGGCGGCCGCCGCCTGGCCGCGTTGCCCAGCTGCGCCAGCGGCTTCTGGTCGAAGGAGAAGATGAAGTACGACTTGGGCTTTACCTCGCCCTCCAGGTTGTCCGTGAGCGCCGAGTCGTCGAAGGCCATCCCCGTGCGCAGCAGGTCTTCCTTGAAGACCGCCTCGCGGGGGATGTGGGGAAAGCGGGCCATCAGCCCTTCGACCAGCGCGGTGCGGGTGTCCATGTATGCGTCAGCGTCCTTGGTGGCGCGCCAGAGGTGAATGCGGCGCATGAATTTAGGGGATCGGACGGAGATAGGGAACAGGGGATGGATCGTCCGTGAATGGATCGTCCGCGCCGCCGCCGGTCCGTTGGCATGGGGCGCGCACCACACGGAATCATCTCAAGCCCATCCCGCATCCGCCGCCCCCACCACCTCAAGCCAGCCGTGCGGGGTCCGCGCAGGTGTCCAGCCCCAGGCGCAGCAAGTGGGGTGGGGAGGAGGGCGGCGGCGCGCAGCAGGTCCAGCACCGCGGGGGTGCAGCCACGGTCCGCCGGCAGCCGGGTCCACCGACGTCCGCAGGTCCGCCCTCAGGCAGCGGACACGGCTTGCATGAACAGGACGAAGATCCCGACGGCAGCGGCGGCTGCCGCGGCGAGAGCGGTGGCAAAGACGTTTACGGACTGGCGTTCCACCACGACCACTTCCGCCCGCGGCAGGGATACCCGCTCCCCGCGTCCGTCGGCCGTGATGCGCGTCCCGGTGACGCTGTCCGCGGTCACCTGCACGTCGCGAAGCTCCTCCAGGGCACCGTTCGCCCGAGTGATGCGCGCGAGGTCGAAGCGGGCCGGGGTGCCGTCGGGCGCCGTGACCGGTGGCGGAACCCACTTCCAGCCCATGCATCCGGACACGGTGATCAGGAGGGCACAGGCCGGGAGAAGGCGGAGCGCGCGCATCCCGGCGCGGTGAGCACCCGTGGGCATTCGTATTTTCCTCTTCTGCAGGTCGAGAGTGGATCTGGAGATCAGGACGCCGGGTCGGCGGCATCGCCCAGCTGCCTCACCACCTCCGCCAGCCGCTCGGGGTCCGCGTAGGTGTCCAGCCCCAGGCGCAGCGCGTGGGTGGGGAGGAGGGCGGCGGCGCGGAGAAGGTCAAGCACGGCGGGGGCGCAGCCGCGGTCCGCCAGCAGCCACGGCGACTGCCGCAGCAGCGAGGCCAGCGCGTCCGGCGCACCGAAGGGGCCGAGCGCGGTCGGCGCGCCGGCCTCCACGCGCGGAAAGAGCAGCCCGGCAAGCGGGGCCGTCCGCCGCCAGCGCCCGGGCCACCGCGCCCGCGGATCCGTTTCTCCCCGCCGCCGCACCACCTCGCCCGCCTCCCACCCGTCGTCCAGGTGAAAGGGGCGGGGCAGCCCCTCCACCTCGATCCCGCCGCCTTCCCGGCCCAGCACCACGTGGTCGTCGGAGAGGTAGCTCCACCCCGCGCGGAGCAGGTTGGCGCTCGTCGTCGTCTTGCCGGAGTGCGTGTCGCCCACCAGCAGCCACGCGGGGCCGCCAGGGGGCGCCACCGCGGCGGCGTGCACCAGCGCGCGCCCCATCCTCCCCAGCAGCAGCGCACACGACACGGTGCAGGCGGAGTACACGTCCCAGGCGACCGCGTCGGGATCGGCGCCGTCCAGCGGGGCGTGCAGCTCCGCGTCTCCCCCCGCGAGCCGTGCCAGCCCGTGCACCCCGGACGGGCCCAGCAGCGTCGCGCGGTCGCCCTCGATCCACACCTCCACCTCGCCCAGGCG
>DASTNU010000482.1:0-5605 GCA_035720605.1 Longimicrobium sp.
GGCCAGATCCCGAGTCGTGATCCAGCCCCTTCGTTCTGCCGGCCAGATCCTTCGGTCGGCGCCAAAGTGCTTGCGCAGCAGAGGGTTCGGCGCGGCGCCTCCCTCAGGAAATCAAGCGGTTGAGCCGGTTCTTGAACACACTCTGAGAAGACAACTCCCTGTCACACGGACTGTGTGGTCCGGTGCTGCCGACTCAGTAGAATGATTCGATGCCGAAGCCGTATCGCTTGTCCTGCTCGGTCATGCGGATGAAGTGGCGCAGCCGCTTCTCGAACTCCTCCGGCCGGTCGCGGGAGGTGTCCAGGAAGGCGATGCGGATGCGCTGGTAGGGCTCGGGGAACCGCTGGAAGTTTTCCCACGCCCGCGGGTTCTCCCGCAGCGCGCGGAGGAGGTCGGGCGGGATGGCGAACGGCTCGTCCAGCATCTCCCGCACGCTCTCGCGCACCTCGTCCAGCACCTTGCCCTGCGCGATCATCCGCCGCAGCCGCTCCCTGTTGGGCTGCGAGTACGGGACGCCCGGCCGGCGCGGCGTGTAGCGCTGGGCGGTGTGGTCCTCGTCCAGCGTCTTCTGCGTGCTGTCGATCCACCCGAAGCAGAGCGCCTCCTCCACCGCGTCGTTGTAGGGAATGCGGGGCTTTCCCGTGTGCTTGCGGGGATAGACCAGCCAGATCTCCTTTTCCGTGCGGTGGTGCTCCGCCAGCCAGGCGCGCCAGTCCTCGCGGTCCGCCGCGTAGAGGGTCTGGGTGATCTCCATCCGCTAGAAGCCGCGCTCGTCGGCCGTCGGGCCGTACATCGACGGGACCGGCACCTCCACCAGCCGCAGGTACACGCCCAGCTGCGCGCGGTGGTGCACCAGGTGGTTCAGCATGCTGACGCGCAGCATGTGGTAGCGGCTTCCGCTGTCCACGGCCATCCCGCCCGCCTTGAGCGTCCAGGTCACCTGGAAGTCCTCGTCGGTCCCCGCCGCGATGGCGGCGCGCCCCTCCGCCACGTTGCGGTCGAACTCGGCGAGCAGCGTCTCCGTCTTCTCGACGGAGTACGGCTGCGGCGCCGGGCCTTCCCGGGGCGCGATGTCGAGCTCCGTCTGCTGCATCATCATCGTCGCCCAGCCGGGCATGCGCGCCACCAGCTGCGCCAGGTGCGCCATGCAGAACGACCTGGGGTGGGGCTTCCACTCGCCCTTGTCGTCGGGCACGCGCTCCAGCACGCGCCGCGTGGTGGCCATCTCGACGTCCCACTCGGGCAGCAGCATCTCGGCGATGGACATGGCTCTCCGCAGCGTGGAGGGAATCATCCGGCCGCCGGGAGAGCCGGCGGCGAGCGACGCCATGCTATGATCCACCGCACCCGGAGTCAAATGCGAGAACGCGGCGGACCTTGTCCGCGAAAGGCGGACAGATCCCTTGCTGCGGCCGGAAATCCGCCTATCGTGTGCGTGCTGCCGGCGCCGCGCGCGGGCAGGCGACCCTCTGCCCAGGAGGCATCATGCGCAACGTCATCCGGATCTTTGCGGTACCGCTCGGCTTCGCCGCCCTCCAGGCGTGCACGGCGCCGCAGGCGACCGTCGTCCCCCCGCCCATGCCGCCATCCGTGCCGACGACCTCGGGAGGCACCGTCCCGGTCCCCGCGGAGATCCGCACCGCGCACGCCGGGTACATCGCGGCGTGGAACGGGGAGGACCCCGCCGCCGTGGGCGCGTTCTTCACCGACGACGTGCACGGGGTGATCGGCGGCGACGTGCTCCACGGGCGCGCGACCCTGGTCTCCGAGTGGGTGACGCCCAACCTGCCGCAGCTCAGCGACCTCAGCGTGATCCCGGAGTCGTTCACCCCCGGCGGCGACAACCAGGTCACGGAGGTGGGGCGCTACCGGTTCCGCGCCGCTTCCTCCGGCGCCGTGCCGATGATGGTGGGCGGCACCTACACCAACGTGTGGACGCGCCAGCCCGACGGCTCCTGGCGCATCTCCGCCACCACCGCGGGCGACGCGGAGCCGATCTGAGCACGGAAGGGATCACCGGAGGAAAGACGAGAGGACGCGGAGGCAGCCTCGTGGCCCCCCGCGTCCTCTTCGCGGATTCATCCCAACCCGCAACGACACCCGTCATTCTGGGGCCGCGCCTCCTTCAGAACGACAGTGTGCCGGAACCTGTAACCGCTCACTCGCCGGCGATGCCAAGGGCCTCGCGCAGCTGCGCCTGGATGGCGCCGCGGTCGCGCGCGGCGGGGACGCCGTGGTTGGGGAACGACACGCCGCCCCGGATCTCGTCCCGCAGCTGCCGGTACAGCGGGTCCGCCGCCACCGCGCCGTACCCGAACGCCGACGCCGTCGAAGGCAGCAGGTAGCGCGGCGTGGCCGACGGACCCACGTCCCGGCTCATCAGCACCACCTCGAAGACGCGGTCGGAGGTATAGTACGTCGCGAACTGCCGCGCGGCATCCCGGCACTGCGCCGTGGCGCACCCGGGCGACATCACCAGCGCGTCGGTGAACATCGCGGGATGGTCGCCGCCGCCCAGCGTGGCGGAGGCCACCTGCAGCCCGTCCACCGACCGTCCCGGGTGCGAGAGGATGGGGTTCAGCCGCTCCGAGTAGCCGATCAGCGCGTCCGCCCCGCCGGTGGCGAACAGCTCCACTCCGTCGCTGCCGCAGTGGTTCACCCCGTCCTTTTCGCACGCCGGGCGCAGGGCGCGGAAGGACGCCTCCACCGCCGGGTCCAGCTCCGTGTGCGAGAGCGCCTCCTGCAGGCTGCGCCCCGGCCAGGTGTCGCGGTGGCCGTCCAGGTAGACGCTGATGGCGTCCCACGAGCCGTCCAGGTCGCCCACCAGGTCCACGCGCGGCGTGCGGGCGTCGCGCAGCGCGCCCACCAGCTGGTGGGCGTTGCGCGCCTGCTTCACCCCGGCCTGCTCCGAGATGACGAAGTAGCCGCAGGTCCAGTGCGGCACCCCGTACTCCACGCCGCCGTAGGTGACCGCCTCGCGCGCGAATGGCAGGAAGTCCGCCCCCGCCAGCCCGAACGGCGCCAGGGCGCCGCGCTGCGCCAGCTCGCCCAGGATCATGGCGTCCACCTCCACCAGGTGCTGCGCGTCCGCGCCGCCGCCGGTGAGCGCCGCCACCGACTTGTCGATCTCGTACGCCAGGTCGCCCGTGTACTCCGGCATCCAGTCGTACGACTGGTTCAGCGGGCGCACCACCAGGTCGATGCCGGGGTGGGCCGCCTCGAAGTCCGCCTCGATCCACCGCACCAGCGACTCCGCGTCCGGCACCCAGGGATAGAGCGAGACGCGGAGCTGAAAGCGCTCCGCGGGCGCCTTCGCGGCCAGCGCGGCCGCGGTCGGCAAGGACGCCCGGTCCGCACACGCGCTGGCGGAAAAAGCGATTGCGAGGGCCGCTGCGACGATTCTGGTTCTCGACATCGTTCTCGTTGAAATGAGGGAGCCGGGGCCACCGCACCACGGGGATGGCGGCCACGGCTTCAGCAAGGGGATGCGCCCAAAGATGCGGGCGCCGCCCCGGTTCGGCAAATCGGCCGCGGATCGGCTCAGTCGCCGTCGATCGATCAGGCGCGCGATGTGACGAACGGGGGCGAGATGATCTTCCATCGTCCACGCGGCCGGCGCTCCAGCACCTGCAGGACGCCGTACCGCTGCCGGCATCCACGCGTCGGCCCGACGTCCACGTCCTCGGACCACGTGACCATCGCCAGCGAGGAATCGGCGTTGAACCCTGCCCGGGAGAGCGCGATCCAGGGCTTTGCATCGCAGTCGACCGGGGGGCGCGGCTCGCGGCTGGCGAGCCGCACGGTGAATCCGCGGGGAAAGCGCTCGGGGTCGATGGTCGCCGCCACCTGGTTGTTCTGTACAAAACCCGCCCAGGCGTCGGGCCATCTCTCCTCGGCGATGTCGCCCAGGCAGGTGCCGGTGGGGCAGGGGAGGGGTACGGTCCGGTCCACCACCACCATATCCGGGCGCGACTCGCCCAGCACCTCCAGCACCGCCGCGTATACCAGGTACTCCGCGTCGGGTGCAGGGTCGCGGGAGAGCCGTGCGGCCGCGCACCCCGCGGATGCGGCCAGCAGCACCGCGGCGAGCAGGGGTCGCGACGCCCCCACCGTTCGCGCCAGGATCGTCACCGGAACCAGGTGGCGATGGTGTAGCGCACGCCGTGGGTCACGGGCGTCACCTCGTGCGTGGTCTCCGAGCGGAAGGCGACCAGCGAGCCCGGCGTGGCGTCCGCGGCGGCGCGCATCCCGGGGACGTGGAAGACCAGCATCCCGCCGCCGTAGCTGTCCGGCTCCAGCTCGCCCGCCATCCGGCTGAGGAAGATGACGATGGAGATGCGGCGGAAGCGCGAGTCGTCCCACACCATGGGCGTGTTGCCGTCCTGGTGCGGGACGAAGTAGTCGCCGGTCTCGTAGCGCAGGAACTGCGGCTCCTCGCACTCCGTGACGGCGATGCCGAAGTGCGCCTCGATCTCCGCCTTGCGCGCCATCAGCCGCTCCCGGATCATCTCCCGCGTCTCCGCCGACGCGGCGATGCGCTTGCTCCTGCGCGCCGCCGTATCCACCCTGCCCCCCGCCTCGCCGCTGAGGACGGTCGATGGGGTGGCGTGCGCCGCGTCCAGCTCCGCGACGAGCCCGGCGCGCGTGGCGTCGTCGAGAAAGCCCTCGAGTTCCAGGAGGTCGATCATTGCGTGAGGAGGAGCGGATGCGGATCGTGGATGGAGGATCGTACAACTTCGCCCGCGCCGCGCGAGCGCGCCAGACGTGGACGCAAGAGGCCCCCGCCGCGGCGCTCGCGGCGGGGGCGACCTCGGAGGGTGTTGCTAACCTCTGGCCGGCGATCGTCTTCCTGAGGGAGGCGCCGCGTGTAACTTAAGCCTGCTCAGTGCCTTGGCGCCGACCGAAGGATCTTGCCGGCAAAATCGCGGGGGCTGAATCTCTGCCGTCGAGCCTGCCTCTCGCTGGCGGCGAGAAGATCCTTCCGGTCGCGCGCAAGCGGTTGCATTACTTCGGGTTACTCGTGTGCGCTCCCTCGAGGAAGACAACGCTGCTTCGCAGTCTCCGGGTTCAGCAACACCCTTTCGGGCAGCCGCTCCGCGGTCAGCTCGGGTGGTTGCAGCAGCACCGGCCGGTCGACGGGCTCCAGCTGAAGCGGGTGGTCATGTAGCTCGCGCACAGGTCGTCGCACTCCGCGGCCGACGGCGTAAAGCCGGGGCAGAAGATGCGCGCCACCGCCAGCTCGCCCGGCGCGGCCGCAGCCGCGTTCGCGCCGAACCCCAGCGCCGCCGTCACCCCCAGGGCGAACAGGGCGCTCCTGAACCGCTGGATTCCGTGTGCCATCGGGTCCTCCTTTTCACGCAGGGCTTCCGCTGCTTCAGTCGGTCGGGGGCGGGCAGGTGCACGGCGGGTATCCGCCGCCGCACGATGTACGGGTCGCGAACGCCTCCACCTCGGCGGCGTACACCGTCCCGATCTCCTCCGCGTCCGGGGCCGTGGGGAACGACGTCACCGCCAGCGTGTCGACGTCCAGCCTGAGCTTCTTCATCGCCATCCCTCCGCGTGAAGGTGTCCGGTACCGCTCCGGCGTCCGCGTCCAACGGCGGGG
>DASTNU010000483.1:0-10601 GCA_035720605.1 Longimicrobium sp.
GCGGCCCCTGGCGCAACGACCGCGAAATCGACCCTTCACCCGTCCCATGACGACCGACGCAGCGCGAACGGCCGCCGGCGTGTCCAGTGATGCAGCCGCCTTCACCTACTCCGGCGAGGAGCTGGACGCGATGGCCGCGGCGCGCAACTACTACCGGTGGATCGCGGGACGCTTCGCGCCCTTCCTGGGCCGGCGGGTGGTGGAGGCGGGGGCCGGCATCGGCACCTTCGCGGAACACCTGCTGCAGGCGGCGCCCGAGGTGGAGCTCACCCTGGTGGAGCCGGCGGCCAACAACTACCCCCACCTGCGCGCGCGCTTCGCGGACCGCCCGCGCATCCGCACGCGGCAGGGGTACCTGGAAGACGCCGGCGAGGCGGGGAGCGCGGACGCGGTGGTGGCGGTGAACGTGCTGGAGCACGTGCCCGACGACGCGGCGTTCCTGCGCGCGGCACACCGGCTGCTGTCGCCCGGCGGGCACCTGCTGCTGTTCGTCCCGGCGCTCCCCGCCATCTACGGCACGCTGGACGAGGCGTTCGAGCACGTGCGCCGCTACACGCGGCCCGCGCTCGCGGCGCGGCTGCGCGAGGCGGGGCTGCATCCGCTGCAGGTGCGGTACACCAACCTGCCGGGGGTGGCGGCGTGGTGGCTGAGCGGCCGGGTGCTGCGGCGGCGCACGGTGAGCGCGCGCGACGCGGCGCTGTACGACCGCTGGGTGATCCCGTGGGTGGCGGCGATGGAGCGGGTGTGGGCGCCGCCGCTGGGGCAGAGCCTGGTGGCGGTGGCACGGAAGAGCTGAAGGCGAATGACGATGCACGATTCTGGAGCGGGGATCCGGCTCTCCGTCATCATGCCGGTCTACAACGAGGCGGCGACCATCGCCGAGTCCGTCCGGCGGGTGCGCGCGGTGCCGCTGGAGATGGAGCTGATCTGCGTGGACGACGGGAGCGCCGACGGCACGCTGGAGCAGCTGCGGGCCCTCGAGGCGGAGGGCGTGGTGCACACGCTGCTGACGCACGCGCGCAACCGCGGCAAGGGCGCGGCCGTGCGCACCGGCATCCGCTCGGCCACGGGCGACGTGATCGTCATCCAGGACGCGGACCTGGAGTACGACCCGTTCGAGCTGCCGCGCCTGCTGGAGCCGATCGCCGACGGCCGCGCGGACGCGGTCTTCGGCAGCCGCTTCCTGGGCGGGCCGCACCGGGTGCTGTACTTCTGGCACCGCCTGGGGAACGGCGCGCTCACCATCCTGTCGAACATGTTCACGGACCTGAACCTGACCGACATGGAGACGTGCTACAAGATGGTGCGCGCCGACCTGATGAAGAGCCTGCCGCTGCGCACGCGCCGCTTCGGCATCGAGCCGGAGCTCACGGCGCGGCTGGCGCAGGCCCGGGCCCGCATCTACGAGGTGCCCATCAGCTACGCGGGCCGCACCTACGCGGAGGGCAAGAAGATCGGCTGGCGCGACGGCGTGGCGGCGCTGTGGCACATCGTGCGGGCGAACGTGTTCGGGCCGCCGGTGCCGCGGTATGCGCCGGGGGTCAAGGCGGAGGTGAGGGAGGCTCAGGGAATAGGGAATAGGGAATAGGGAATAGCGGGAACGCGAAGGGTTCCGGGGCAGCTTACGGGGGGCGGCTGCAGGTCCGCCGGCGCGTCGGAATGTCGCATGACGTGTGTCGCAGTGAAACGCCACCGCGCCGGCCGGACATCGCGGCATGGACGCCGGGCCTTGAGGGCCGGCGTCTTCGCATTGGATCGGCACGGCGGCGCTGGGCTCGCCGGAGCGTCGAGAAACAGGCGGATTGCGCGCGGGCCTCGCACGTTGTAACGATAGGCATCATCCCGTCCGTCCAGACCAGCCCGGGGGCGCTCTTCCCCCCCCACCCCGGGCCGCACTCATCCCATGTATGGCCGTCGCGCAATTCCTCGCCTCTACGGACCCCGCCCGCTGGCCGCGCCTTGCCCTGCAGGGGCTGGGGGCGGCGGCGGCGCTGCTGGTGCGGGAGGATGGGGAAGCCGGCGAGGGCGCGCCCGAGCTGCACCGCGCGCTGCGCGTCGTGCTGCGGCACGCCCAGGCGGCGGGCGCGGAGCAGGCGGCGGACGGCTGCCTGGCCGTGCCGCTGCGCAGCGCCCGGGGCACCACGGTCGGCGCGCTGGGGGTGGCGGCGCCGGGGCGCGCGTGGACGCCGGAGGACGCGGCGATGCTGCGCGACCTGGCGGCGGGCGCGGCGGCCGAGATGGTGGCCATCGAGGCGGTTGAGGCAGTGCGCGACAGCGAGGAGCGTTTTCGCGCCATCTTCGCCCGCGCGGCCATCGGCGTGCTGGTGGTGGACATGGAGGGGCGCATCCTGCAGACCAACCGCGCCTTTCGCCGCATGGTGCGGCTGAACGCGCGCGAGCTGCGCCAGATGTACTTCTACGAGCTCAACCACCCCGACGACAACGCGGTCAACCTCCCGCTCTTCCGCGACCTGGTGGAGGGGCGGCGCGACGCGTACCAGCTGGAGAAGCGCTACCGCCTGCGCGACGGCACCGTGGTGTGGGTGCACCTGGCGACCTCCGTGGTCCGCGACCGCGAGGGGCGCCCGCGCTTTTGCGTGGCGATGGTGGAGAACATCACCGAGCGCAAGGGGATGGAGGCGCGCCTGCGCCACGACGCCAACCACGACGCGCTGACGGACCTGCCCAACCGCACGCTGCTGCACCAGCGCCTGGAAGAGGCGGTGCAGCGCGGGCCGGCGTCGCCGTTCGCGGTGCTGTTCCTGGACCTGGACCGCTTCAAAGTGGTGAACGACTCGCTGGGCCACCTGGCGGGAGACGAGCTGCTGCGCGCGGTGGCCGCGCGCCTGCGCGGCTGCGCCCGCCCGGGCGACACGGTGGCCCGCTTTGGCGGCGACGAGTTCGTGCTGCTGCTGGAGGGGGTGGTGGACGGGGCGGAGGCGGAGCAGCGGGCGGACGAGATCCAGGACGCCCTGGCCGCGCCGGTGGACGTGGGCGACTACGAGCTGTTCACCAGCGCCAGCATCGGCATCACGCTGGCGGACGGGACGGGGGCGCGGCGGCCGGAGCACCTGCTGCGCGACGCGGACGCGGCCATGTACCGCGCGCGGGCGCTGGGCGCGGCGCGGCACGCCGTCTTCGACCACAGCATGCACAGCGAGGCGCTGCGCCGCCTGCAGCTGGAGACGGAGCTGCGCCGGGCGGTGGACCGCGGCGAGTTCCGCGTCTTCTACCAGCCGGTGGTGGAGCTGGAGACGGGGCGCACGCGCGGCTGGGAGGCGCTGGTGCGCTGGGACCACCCGGAGCGCGGCTGGGTGGGCCCGGACGAGTTCATCGCCGCGGCCGAGGACACGGGGCTCATCGTCCCGCTGGGCCGCTGGGTGCTGGGCGAGGCGTGCCGGCAGCTGCGCGCCTGGCAGAACGGCGGGTCGCGCTCGGAGCCGCTCTTCGTCTGCGTGAACCTGAGCGCGCGCCAGTTCGTGGACCCGTGGCTGACGGCCGAGGTGGAGGCGGCGATGACGGAATCCGGCCTGCCGCCGGGGAGCCTGAAGCTGGAGCTCACGGAGAGCACGGTGATGCGCGATCCCCAGGCGGCCGCGGCGCTGCTGCGCCGGCTGCGGGGGCTGGGGATCCAGATCTACCTGGACGACTTCGGCACCGGGTACTCGTCGCTTAGCCACCTGCACCAGCTGCCGCTGGACGGGCTGAAGATCGACCGCTCCTTCGTGCGCGGCACGGTCGACACGGCCGTGGTGCAGACGATCCTGACGCTGGCGCACAGCCTGGGCGTAGGCGTGGTGGCGGAGGGGATCGAGGAGGCGGGCCAGCTGGCGGCGCTGCGCTCGATGGGATGCCGCCTGGGCCAGGGCTTTCTCTTTTCGCGGCCGGTGGAGCCCGGGGCGGTCGTGGTGTGAGAGGGAATAGGGAATAGGGAATAGGGAATAGGGAATAGCCTGCAACAGCGGGGGGAGAGGCCGGAGCACGCCGGACTACCCGCACGGGCGAGTAGTTTCTTGGAGGCCAGGAGTTCCTACCGCACCAGACTTCGCGCGGCACCTCCCTCGGGAACGACGGATCCGCGCGAGGTCGGCGCGGCAGACCCCGATCGCCACCCGTAACCTGCCCCTCTATTCCCTATTCCCTATTCCCTCGCCCTCGTATTCCACAAAAAAATCGGGATTCTCGTGCAGCCGCAGCCGTACCAGCCGCGCGGGGGCCAGACGCGGCGCCAGCCGGCGCCACAGCAGCAGCAGGATGTTCTCCGTCGTGGGGATCAGCCCGCCCGGGGCGAACTCGGGGACGGCGAAGTTGAGGTGCTGGTGGTCCAGCGGCACCACCACCTCGTCGCGCAGCACGCCGTCCAGCATCCCCAGGTCCACCGAAAAGCCGGTCTCGCCGTCCACCTCGCCCTCCACCGTGACCTCCAGCAGGTAGTCGTGCCCATGGCCGTGGGGGTTGGCGCAGGGGCCGAAGACCGCGCGGTTGCGCTCGTCGCTCCAGTCGGGGCGGTGGTAGCGGTGCGCCGCGCTGAAGCGCACGCGGCGGGTGAGTTGCATCCGGGGCATCGGCGTCTCTCTCGGCGGCATCGGTGGGGCAGGCGGCGGGGATGATAACGCCGCCGCGGCTTCCGACGCCAACCGCCACCTCCGCGGCGGGAATCTGGAGGGCCAAAAGGAGCGAAATCGCCGGATGGCTGTAATTCGCCGGGCATGTGAATTGCGAACCGGCTGGATGGAATTCGACCCGCCCGCGGTTCGCTCCGCACCCCCGCACTCCGATGTACGTTCCGCCGCCCTCGCCCGCCGAGGCGCCTCCGCAATTTTCCGTGGCCGACCGGCCCCGCCAGGCGCACGTGCCCCGGCTTTCGCACGTGCGCGTGCCGGAAGGCGCGGACGCGGAGCAGCCGCCGCTGGTGCTGATCGCGGAGGACCACGAGGACAGCCGCGACGCGCTGAAGACGCTTCTGGACGCGTTCGGCTACCGGGTGCTGGAGGCGGGAAACGGCCGCGAGGCGGTGGAGCTTGCGGTGGCGGAACGGCCTGACCTGATCCTGATGGACATGATGATGCCCAAGGTGGACGGGTTCCAGGCGACGCGCGAGATCCGGATGGTGGAAGGACTGCGCGGCGTGCCGATCCTGGCGCTGACGGCGATGGAGGGCGCCCGCGAGCGCGCACTGCAGGCCGGCTGCGACGACCTGGTGCCCAAGCCGCTGGACGTGCGCGCCTTCCTGGAGCAGGTGCGCGCCTGGACGCAGCAGAAGGCCTGAGAAACGCCAGGAACCACGGACAGGTTCCACGTGCCCAGCACCCGATCCAGGGCGCTGGGCACGCGTCTTTCCCGTACCTGCTCCTGGCCTGGCACCAGCACTCCCTGAACACTCGACACGTCATCCGCCGGAATCTGGCACGGTACCTGGCCGGCAGCCGACCATCTCCGCATGGTGGCCCTGACCGGGTGCGCGGGTTCTTCCTCCCTCCTTCGTCGCCGCCCGTCTCCCTCGTGCAGAATTCCGTATATCGTGCGTGGAGCACCAGGGCGGTTCTCACTGGTTACTCAGGTGGGCGCCGCGGCAGCAGGCCGCGCGTGGGACGCCGTGACACGGATCGCCGGGCGAAGGGGGATCCACGCTCTTGCCGGACGGACGGTCGCCGTGTAACATCGGGGTCCACACTCCGTCACCTGTCCGAGACGATCTGACTTGCGCTCGACGGCTGTATGCAGCACTGTATCCAAGTTTGTATCCAATACGGCAAAGCTGTACGCCGCCGAGCGCACCGCGGCGTGCGCCTGCACCCCGGTCCTGCATCGTTCGCCACCCCTGGTCCGGCGTCCTGCCCCCGCTCCAGCCGGGCAGGGAGAAGCATCTGGGCAGGACCGTTGGAGACGTAGCGGTCGTCGGCACCTGTCCGCCGGCCCGCCGCCCAGCCGCGGCATTCATCCCCCACAACGCAAAGGAGCGCAGATGCACGCACTACGTAGAACGTGTGCGGTGCTCGCGCTGCTGGCCGCGGCGGCGACGCCCGCGGCCGCGCAGCAGCGGGGCACCCTCCAGGGAACGGTGGTGGAGGCCGGCACCCAGCGCCCCCTGGCCGGCGCGCAGGTGGAGGTCCAGGGCACCACCCTCCGCACCGTCACCAGCGCCCAGGGACAGTACCGGCTGACCAACGTCCCCGCCGGCATGCACGCCGTCCACGTGCAGCTGATGGGATTCGCCCCGGCCGCGCGGACGGTGAGCGTCACGCCGGGCGGGACGGCCACGGCCGACTTCACCATGCAGCCGTCGGCCATCCTGCTGGACAACCTGGTGGTGACGGCGCTGGGGATCACCCGCGAGGAGCGCGAGATCAGCACCTCGGTGCAGGAGGTGAGCGGCGACGAGCTGGCGGCCGCCGGCGAGACCAACCTGGTGGCCGCGCTCTCCGGCCGGGTGTCGGGCGTCACCATCACCAACTCCAACACGGCGGGCGGGTCGTCGCGCATCGTCATCCGCGGCGCCAACTCTCTCACGGCGGGGAACCAGCCGCTCTTCATCGTCGACGGCATCCCGGTGAGCAACGGGTCGGTGGGCGGCGGCACCTTCGGGTACAACGCCATCGACTACGGCAACGTCATCCAGGACCTGAATCCCAACGACATCGAGTCCATCACCGTCCTCAAGGGCCCCAACGCGGCGGCGCTGTACGGCTCGCGGGCGGCGAACGGCGCGGTGATCATCAGCACCCGCCGCGGCCGGGGCGCGGGGAGCGGCGTGACCGCCAGCAGCGCCGTGACGTACGAGCGGCCGCTGCGGCTTCCGGAATACCAGAACCTGTACGGCCAGGGCTTCAACGGGCAGTACCGCTACGTCAACGGCCGCGGCGGCGGCACCTTCGACGACACGGACGAGAGCTGGGGCCCGCGGCTGGACGCGGGGCTGATGATCCCGCAGTTCTACAGCAGCGGCCAGGCGGTGCCCTGGGTCTCCAGCCCGGACAACGTGGAGAACTTCTTCGAGACCGGGCGCACGGTGAACACCAGCGCGGCCTTCAGCGCCGCGCGCGAGGGCGCCAGCGTGCGGCTGAGCGTCGCCAACCTGGACCAGGACGGGATGTACCCCGGCTTCGGGCTGGACCGCACCACGGTGGGGCTGAACGGCGGGGCGGACCTCACCGGGCGGCTGCGCGCCGACGCCAGCGTGCAGTACCTGAACACCGAGGCGCAGAACCGCCCGGCCCAGGGGTACGGGCCCGACAACTTCATGTGGCAGTTCCTGTGGTTCGGCCGGCAGGTGGACACCGGCCTGCTGCGCGAGCGCATGCGCAACGCCGACGGCACCCAGTACAACTGGAACAGCCGCTGGAACAACAACCCGTACTGGACGGCGCTGGAGAACCGCAACTGGGACAGCCGCGACCGGGTGATCGGCAGCGCCTCGCTGCGCTACCAGCTCACGCCGTGGCTGAGCGGGATGGTGCGCAGCGGGACGGACTGGTTCGAGGAGAACCGCAAGCGCACCTACCAGGCGGGCACCATCGGCAGCAGCAGCGTGGACGCCAACGGGGCGTTCGGCGAGAACAACCTCTTCTCGCAGGAGACCAACACCGACTTCCTGCTCACGGCGCAGCTCCCCGCCCGGGGCGCCTGGGAGCTGGGCGCCAACCTGGGCGGCAACCGGCGCGACAACCGCTTTCGCAGCAACGAGGTGTACGTGCGCAGCCTGGTGGTGCCGGGGCTCTTCGACCTGGGCAACGCGGCGGTCACGCCGGCCCTGAGCGACTGGCGCGAGCGGCGCCGGGTGAACTCGCTGTACGGATCCGCCACGGCCTCCTTCCGCGAGACCTGGTTCATCGAGGCCACCGGGCGCAACGACTGGTCGTCCACCCTCCCCGAGGGGAACAACTCGTACTTCTACCCCTCGGTGGCGTCGAACCTGATCTTCACCAACCTGCTGGACCTTCCTTTCCTTTCCTACGGCAAGGTGCGCGCGGCGTGGTCGCAGGTGGGCAACGACACCGAGCCGTACCAGCTGCTGGACCCCTACCTGGCCGACGCGCCCTTCAACGGCCAGCCCCGCTACACGGGGAGCAACCGCCTGCGCAACCTGAGCCTGCGCCCGGAGCGCACCCGCAGCTGGGAGGTGGGGACGGAGCTGCGCGGGTGGGACGACCGCCTGGGGCTGGAGCTGACGTACTACAGCAAGAACACCACGGACCAGATCGTCCCCGTGCAGGTGACGCCCATGACGGGCTTCACCGAGCGGATGCTGAACGCGGGCGAGATCAGCAACCGCGGGGTGGAGGTGCTGCTGGAGGCGACGCCCGTGCGGCTGGGCAACGGCCTGGAGTGGAGCCTGGCGGCGACGTACACGCGGAACCGCAGCCGGGTGGAGGCGCTGTACGGCGACCTGCAGACCCTGGTGCTGGGCACCTACTACAACGTGACGGTGGAGGCGCGGAAGGGCGAGCCGTACGGGGTGATGTACGGGCGCCACTACGTGCGCGACAGCCAGGGGCGCGTCGTGGTCGGCAGCACCGGGCTGCCGCTCACCACCGGGCCCATCCAGCGGCTGGGCAAGTACGAGCCGGACTGGACGGGCGGGCTGAGCACCCGGCTGGCGTACCGCGGGGTGGAGCTGAGCGGGCTGCTGGACGTGCGCCGCGGCGGATCACTCTACTCGCTGACCAACGCCTACGGCCGCCGCTCCGGCGTGCTGGCGGTGACGGTGCGGGGCCGCGAGACGGCGCACGCCCTGGCCGACGGCGGCGGGCTGGTGGTGCCCGGCGTACGGGTGGTGAACGGCGACACGGTGCCCAACGACATCATGGTGACGGCGCAGGCGTACCACCGCGGGCTGGTGAACATCGCCGAGGAGCACACCTTCGACGCCAGCTTCGTAAAGCTGCGCGAGGTGCGGCTGGGGTACGCGGTGCCGCAGCGCTTCGCGCGGCGCATGCGGGTGCAGGGAATGTCGCTGGCCCTGATCGGCCGCAACCTGGCCCTGTGGACGGACGTGCCCAACGTGGACCCGGAGACGGCGTTCAACGCCGGCAACGTCCAGGGCTTCGAGTACAGCCAGATGCCATCGTCCAGGAGCATCGGCTTCAGCCTCTCCGTGACCCCCTGACCCGCCACCCGTTACCCGGGACGACCGATGCAGAAGATCCTCAAGATCGCGGGGGCGGTGCTGGCGGCGGCGTTCGTCGCGGCGTGCGACGACGGCCTGACCGACCTGAACCAGAACCCCAACGAGCCCACCGACGTGGGCGCGGAGTACCTGTTCACCAACGCCACCGAGGCGGCCGTGGGCCGCGCGCTGGGCTCGGGGCTGCACATGGACCTGACCGCGCTGTGGGTGCAGCACTACGGCGAGATGCGGTACACGGAGGAGGACCGCTACGAGCTGCGCGACCCCACGGTGAACACCCACTGGACGGGCTTCTACGCGGGCCCGCTGCAGGACTTCAACGAGGTGGTGGCCAAGGGACGCGAGACGGAGCGGCCCAACGTGGAGGCCATGGGCGTCATCATGCGCTCCTGGACCTTCCAGGTGGTCACCGACCTGTGGGGCGACATCGGCTACACCGAGGCCTTGCAGGGGCGCGAGCCGGGGAGCGGCAACGCCATCGCCTACGACCCGCAGGAGCAGGTGTACAAGGGGCTCATCGCCGAGCTGGCCGGCGCGGCGGGGATGCTGAGCGCCACCGGGGTGCGGATGGGGAACGGGGACCTCATCTACCGGGGCGACCCGGAGAAGTGGCGCCGCTTCGCCAACTCGCTGCGGCTGCGGATGGCGATGCGCATGTCGCAGGCCGACGCCACCGCCGGGCGGGCGGCGTTCCAGGCGGCGCTGGCGGCGGGGGTGTTCGCCGGCAACGCCGACAACGCGCTGCTGCAGTACGTGGACAACGGGATCGACGTCCACCCCATCTTCGCCTCGCAGCGCACCGCGCCCACGCACGGGGTGAGCGCCACCATCGTGGACTCGCTCAAGAGCCTGGGCGACCCGCGGCTGGGGATCGTCGCCAACCCCAACGCGGGGGGCAGCTACCGGGGCGAGATCCCGGCCAGCCAGACGGACGTGTCGCTGGATTCCATCTCCCGCATCGGCACCTTCTTCTCGCGGGCCGCGGCGCCCAGCTACCTGATGACGTACGCCGAAGTCCTCTTCCTGCAGGCGGAGGCGGTGGAGCGCGGCTGGATCAGCGGCGACGCGGGGGCGCTGTACCGCGCGGCCATCACCGCGCACATGCAGATGCTGGGGGTGCCGGCGGCCGCCATCACCACCTACCTGGCGCAGCCGCGGGTGGCGTACGCGGGGCTCCCCAGCATCGGCCTGCAGAAGTGGATCGCGCTGTACGGCAACGGGCCGGAGGCGTGGGCGGAGTGGCGGCGCACCGGATACCCCAACCTGCGGGCGGGCCCGGACGCGCTGAACGACGGCCGCATCCCGGTGCGGCTCCCGTATCCGACGATCGAGCAGTCGCTGAACGGGGAGAACCTGGCCGAGGCGCAGAGCCGGCAGGGCGGCGCCACCATCAACAGCCCCGTCTGGTGGGACCGATGATGATCCGGGTCCTCCGCGTTCGCTGAGGAAAGGCGGTTTCACGCGGAGGACGCGG
>DASTNU010000484.1:0-2801 GCA_035720605.1 Longimicrobium sp.
AGCAGCCGGCACCTGCTCTCGCTGGTGAACGACGTGCTGGACCTCTCCAAGATCGAGGCGGGGGAGATGTCGGTGCGGCGCGAGCCGCTCCCCCTGCGCGCCACCGCCGTGCGGGCGATGGAGCAGGTGGAGCCGCAGGCGCGCGGCAAGGCCATCGCGCTGGAGCTGGCGTGGAACTGCCCCGACGACGACGTCTTCGTGGGCGACGAGGACCGGGTGAGCCAGGTGCTGGTGAACCTCCTGTCCAACGCCGTCAAGTTCACCGAGCCCGGCGGCTCGGTCACCATGACCTGCAGCGCGGGCGCCGGCGTCCCTTCCACGCTGCCCGACGCGGGGGAGCAGACGTGGGTGGGGGTGGAGGTGGCGGACACGGGGATCGGCATCCCTCCCGACAAGCTGGAAGCCGTCTTCGAGCCGTTCATGCAGGTGGACGGCAGCCACACCCGCCGCGAGGGCGGCACCGGGCTGGGGCTGGCCATCAGCCGGCGGCTGGCGCGGCTGATGGGCGGCGACCTGACGGTGGAGAGCGCGCCGGGGCAGGGGTCGCGCTTCACCCTCTGGTTCCCCGCCGCGGGGCCCGCCGGGCGCACGCAGCCGCCGGCGTCGGAGCCTTCCGCCTGGCCCGCGCAGCCGGGCGCCATCCCCGGCCTGGGCGAGCTGGGGCGACGGCTGGCGGAGAGCGCGGAAGAGGTGGTGCGCCGGCTGGCGGAGCGGATGCGGGCGGAGCTGGAGGTGCCGGGGATCGAGCGGCTGAGCCGGGCGCAGCTGGAGGACCACCTGGCCACCTACCTGATGGACCTGGCCCAGATGATGGTGACGCTGGACGAGGAGGGGGGCGACCCCTCGCTGCTGCGCGACGGCGAGCACATCCAGCGGCTGCTGACCTGGAAGCACGCCGACCAGCGGGTGCGGCTGGGGTGGAGCGCCGCGCAGATGCGCCGCGAGCACACGCTACTGCGAGAGGAGCTGGAGGCGGCGCTGCGCGGCGTGTCCCTGGGCGACGGCGAGCAGGCCCGCGCCGTCCTGAGCCGCCTGCTGGCCGACGGCGAGTCCGTCAGCCTGAGCCGCTTCTCCGGCGCCGCCTCGTGATCCCAATTCTTCTTCAGGATAGGGCGGCGCCAAAGTACTCTCCGGATGCGGCGCTACGCAGTCCGCTCCATCTCCGCCGCCACCTCGCCGCCCAGCAGGACGACGAGCGAGGTGACGTACATCCACAGCAGCAGCACGACGACCGTCCCCAGCAGCCCGTACGTCGCGCTGTAGGAGCCGAAGTTCGTCATGTACAGGCGAAAGGCGATGGAAGCGGCCACGAAGACCACCGCCGCGACGGCGGACGCCTTCGCCAGCGTTCCCCTGCGCGCGCGCTGGTCGCGCAGGGGGAGCACGTAGTAGATCAGCCAGAAGGTCGCCGCGATCAGCGCGAAGCCCAGCGGCCACTGCGCCACCCCCCACGCCGCCCGTCCCGCCGCGCCCAGCCCCAGCGCGTCGGAGATCCCGCCGCCGCCCAGCAGCACCGCGCTGCCGCCCAGGAACAGCACCGCGCACCCCGCCAGCATCCCCACCGCCACGGCCTTCCTGCGCACGAACGGCCGCTTCGCGGCGACGCCGTACGCCCCGTTCAGCGCGTCCTCCAGCGCGGTGAAGACGTTGGATCCCGCCCACAGCGCCAGCAGCAGGCCGATGGAAAGCGGCCCCGGCGCCTCGCGGTGCACCACCTCCTCCACGAACCCCGTCACCAGCGCCGACGCCTCCCGCGGCAGCGAGGTGGTGAGCCGCCCCGTGACCCAGTCCCCCGTCCGCACCCCGCCGAAGAAGCCGGTGAGGCCGAAGAGCGCCATCACCGCCGGCGGCAGGGAGAGAAAGAAGTAGTAGGCCACCTTCGCGGCCTGCCCGGCCAGGTCGTCCGCCTTCGCCGCGTGCAGCACCCGCTTCCACAGCGGCGCGGTCGCGGGGAGCCGCCGCGCTTCTCGCTCGTCCGTGGCGGGAACGTGGGGGGACGATCGGGTGTCCATTCCGGCCGATCCGTGCGGGGAGGGAAAACCGGGGGACGCGAGGGCGGCAACCATCATGCCCGTTGCCTGTTGCCTGTGCCCGTAGCAGATTGCGGAAAAGTGCGTCCACTCCATAGAGTTGCCGGAGGGATGGATGAGGAGGGTTACGCAGACGGCGGCGGGCGTCGTGCTCTTTCGCGACGGTGGAGAGGCACGGCGTTACCTGCTGATGCGCTCGGCGTTGACGCGGCGGCCCATCTGGGAGTTTCCCAAGGGTGGGGTGGAAGCCGGGGAGACGGAGGCGCAGGCGGCGGTGCGCGAGCTGTGGGAGGAGTCGGGGATCGGCGAGAGCCAGATCTCGGTGCTGGAGGGGTACCGGGAGGAGGAGCGCTACGTCTTCACCCAGGGCCAGGGCGAGGAGCGCACGCTCATCGTCAAGAAGGTGATCTACTTCCTCGCCACCACGGACGAGGAGCGCGTGGTGATCTCGCGCGAGGCGGAGGAGTACCGCTGGGCCACGTACGAAGAGGCGATGCGCCTGATCCGCTTTCCTGGCAAGCGCCGCGTGCTGGAGGTGGCGGAGGCCCTGCTGGCGCGCGTGCCGGCGCGGAGCCACGAGGGGACGGGGGAGAGGGTACAGGTCACGGGGTACACCCTGCACCCCGCATCCCACCCCACCTGAGATTCAGCAACCTCCTCCGAGCGGGGGACACCCGCCCGGAAAAGGCGGAACGGCGTCGCGCTTCGCACGGACCCCTCACCCCCGGCCCCTCTCCCGCAACCGGCGCGGGAGAGGGGAGTTCGTTTCGC
>DASTNU010000485.1:0-4057 GCA_035720605.1 Longimicrobium sp.
GCTGCCGCCGCCGGGGTACGAGCCGCGGCGCAGCGACCCGCGCGGCGGGTTCTTCGGCATCGAATACTTCGACTTCTCGTCGCCGGTGGGCGGGGAGATCGTGCAGCGCTTCATCAGCCGCCACCGGCTGGAGAAGCGCGACCCCGCGGCGGCGGTGAGCGACCCGGTGGAGCCGATCGTCTACTACGTGGACGCGGGGGCGCCGGAGCCGATCCGCGGCGCGCTGGTGGACGGCGCGCGGTGGTGGAACCAGGCGTTCGAGGCGGCGGGGTACCGCGACGCCTTTCGCGTGGAGGTGATGCCGGACAGCATCGACCCCATGGACGCGCGCTACAACGTGATCCAGTGGGTGCACCGCTCCACGCGCGGGTGGAGCTACGGCAGCACGGTCAGCGACCCGCGCACGGGAGAGATCATCAAGGGCCACGTCACGCTGGGAAGCCTGCGGGTGCGGCAGGACTACCTGCTGGCGGAGGGGCTGCTGGCGCCGTACGCCACCGGGACGGAGGTGCCGCCGGAGATGGAGCGGATGGCGCTGGCCCGCATTCGCCAGCTGGCGGCGCACGAGGTGGGGCACACGCTGGGGCTGGCGCACAACTACGTCAGCAGCACGCAGAACCGCGCCTCGGTGATGGACTATCCCCATCCGCTCGTCCGGCTGCGCGAGGACGGGACGCTCGACCTCTCCGACGCGTACACGGCGGAGATCGGGACGTGGGACAGGATCGCCATCACCTGGGGATACCAGGACTTTCCGCCGGGGACGGACGAGCGGCCGGCGCTGGACCGCATCCTGGCGGAGGCGCGGGCGCGGGGGATCACCTTCCTTACCGACCAGGACGCGCGCTCGCCGGGGAGCGTGCACCCGCAGGCGCACCTGTGGGACAACGGCGTGGACGCGGCGGCGGAGCTGCGCCGGGTGCTGCGGGTGCGGCGCGCGGCGCTGGACCGCTTCGGCGAGCGGGCCATCCGCGCCGGGCGGCCGATGGCCACGCTGGAGGAGGCGCTGGTGCCGCTGTACCTGCACCACCGCTACGCCACGGAGGCGGCGGCCAAGGTGCTGGGCGGCCAGGAGTACACCTTCGCCCTGCGCGGCGACGAGCAGCTGCCGCTGCGCCCCGTTCCCGGCGAGGTGCAGCGGGCGGCGCTGGACGCGCTGCTGACGACGCTGGATCCCGAGACGCTGGCGATGCCGCGCACGGTGCTCTCGCTCATCCCCCCGCGGCCGTTCACCTACGGCGCGCACCGCGAGATGTTCGGGCGCTACACGGGGATGACCTTCGACGCGGTGTCGCCGGCGGTCTCGGCGGCGGACCTGACCATCGGGCTGATCCTGAACCCGGAGCGCGCGGCGCGGCTGGTGGAGCAGGGCGCGATGGACCGCTCGCTCCCCGGGCTGCAGTGGACGCTGGACCGGCTGATGGCGGCCACCTTTGCGCGGGAGCACGAGGACCCGTACCTGGCGGAGATCGACCGCGGGATCGAATACGCCGTCGTCCGCCGGCTGATGCAGCTCGCCGCGGACGCGCCAATGCCGCAGGTGCGGGCGCTGGCCCAGGAGGAGCTGAGGAAGGTGCGCGACACCTTCAGCGGCCCCGGACGCAATACGCGCGGCGCGGAGGCCGCCCACCGTGGGCTGCTGGCCGGCGAGATCACGCGCTTCCTGGACCGCGAATGGACCCCCGACCAGCGCGCGCCCCTTCCCGACCTTCCCCCCGGCCAGCCGATCGGCGACGAGGACACGTGGTAGCGGATCCCGAATCCCGAGTGAATGGCCCCGGATCGCGTCGGCGGGGTCGGCAGGTGGGGGATCTCGCCCCTGTCGGCCCCGCTGGCTCCGCACGAGGCAGCTCCGCTTCCTGATGTCGAATCCGGCAGACCCTTCGTTCTGAGAAGGTGTTGCTGAACCTCGCGCCGGCGATCGTCTTCCTGAGGGAGGCGCCGCGTGTAGCTTCGGCACGCACGGTACTTTGGCGCCGACCGAAGGATCTTGCCGGCAGAACCGCGGGGGCTGAATCTCTGGCGCCGGGCCTGCCCCTCGCTGACGGAGAGAAGATCCTTCGGTCGCGCGCGAGCGGTTGCATCACTTCAGGGTACTCGTGTGCGCTCCCTCGGGAAGACAACGCTGGTCCGCCGTCTCCGGGTTTAGCAATACCCTCTCAGAGAGGTGATACACGGGGGTTCACCCCCGGCCCGGGAAGCCCTGGGCGCCGACCGAAGAATCGGGATGCCGGGCGGCGGGATCTTTCCGCCACGCGGTGTTCCCGGGCGTCGGCCCCCTGGCACCGGTCAGCCGGATCTCGTACCTCGTTTCGACGACCGCCGCATCCTCCGCACTTCATTTCCGGACGTTATCCGCGTATATTGGATGGCAACCCCGATCCCTCCGCATCCCTTTGCCCCTCTCCGAGCCATGCGGATCAGGCCCACCTCCATCGTCCCGTCCCCGCTGTCTGTATCCATCACCCTGTCGTGCGGGGAGGGGTGATGCCGGACATGCTGCTTCTGCTGGCGCAGGTGGCGGTGGTCCTGGTGGCGGCGCGCGGCGTGGGGCTGCTCTGCCGCCGCATCCACCAGCCGCAGGTGGTGGGAGAGATGGTGGCGGGCATCCTGCTCGGCCCGTCGCTGCTGGGATGGGTGTGGCCGGAGGCGTCCGCGCGGCTCTTTCCGCCGGAGAGCCTGGGATTCCTGGGCTCGTTGAGCCAGGTGGGGCTCGTGGTGTTCATGTTCCTGGTGGGGCTGGAGCTGAACCTTCGCCTGCTGCGCGAGCGAGGCCGCACGGCGGTGGCGGCCAGCGTCGCCAGCATCGCGGCACCGATGCTGCTGGGTGCCGTGCTGGCGGCGCTCGTGTATCCGCGGCTGGCGCCGGCCGGCGTGCCGTTCCCGGCCTTCGCGCTGTTCATGGGCGCGGCGATGAGCGTCACCGCGTTCGCGGTGCTGGCGCGGATCCTGGAAGAGCGCGGCCTCACGGGCACGCGCCTGGGAGCCGTGTCCCTGGCGTGCGCCGCCGTGGGCGACGCGGTGGCGTGGTGCCTGCTCGCCGCGGTGGCCGTGCTGGCGCACGCCGATGCCGAGGGGTTGCCGCTGTGGGCCATGCTGGGCGGCTCCGCGGCCTTCGTGCTTATCGCCGTTCTCGCGGTTCGCCCGCTGCTGGCGGGGCTGGAGGGCGCCGTCCGTCGCCGCGGCACGCTTTCGCAGGACCTGCTGGCGCTGGCGCTTCTGGTGGCGCTCGCCTTTGCCTGGACCACCGAATGGCTGGGCATCCACGCGGTGTTCGGCGCCTTCGTGGCGGGCGCGGTGATGCCCGGCGGCGGCGCGTTCGCGGCAGCCGTGCGGGAGAAGGTGAGCGACTTCGCGGTGGTGCTCCTGCTGCCCATCTTCTTTGCCTTCACCGGGCTGCGCACGGACATCGGGCTGGTGAGCGGGGCGCAGATGTGGATGTGGTGCGCGCTCATCCTGCTGGTGGCGGTGGGGGGCAAGTTCGGTGGGTGCATCGTCGCGGCGCGGCTGACGGGAATGCCGTGGCGCGAGAGCGCGGCGCTGGGCGTGCTGATGAACACGCGCGGGCTGATGGAGCTGGTGATCCTGTCCGTGGGGCTGGAGGCCGGCATCATCTCGCCCCCCCTGTTCGCCATGATGGTGCTGATGGCCGTGCTCACCACGCTGATGACCACGCCGCTGCTGCACTGGATCCAGCCCCCGGCGCCACGGACGGACGCGGTGCCGGTCAGCCTTCCCGCCGACGCCAGGCCCGGCAAGCTACGCCGGCGCGCCGGGGTGCCGGCCGGCACCGGCGCGGCCGGGGAGGCCTGGTAGGGCCCGCTCCGCCGCGTTTGTCCAAAACGCTTCATCGCCGGACGTTCTCTGCATAACTTGAGGGAAGTGCCGGTCGCGCCCGTCCCGCGACGGGCGCGCCACCCCATCGTACCATCCTTCCCCCTCCCGAACCATGCCGACCAGGCTCTCCTCCGCCATCCTGCCGGCAGTCCTGCTTCTTCCCGCCGCCGCGTCCGCGCAGGCGGTGCAGGGGCGGCTGCTGGCGCGCGAGACGCAGACG
>DASTNU010000486.1:0-2239 GCA_035720605.1 Longimicrobium sp.
CCAGCGCGCGCACCATCTCCCCCGCGCCAAAGCGGGGGACCACGGCGGCCCGCGCGCCCCGCCCCAGCCGCGCGGCCAGCGCGGGGTCGGCCAGCAGGGCCTCGATCGCGCGGCACACCGCCCCGGGGTCGCCCGGGGGCACCAGCATCCCCGTCTCGCCCGTCCGGACCAGCTCGGGAACGCCGCCCACGGCGGTGGCCACCACGGGGCGGCCGGTGATCATCGCCTCGGTGACGGAGCGGCCCAGCCCGGCCCAGGCGGCGGTGGAGACGTAGACGTCCATCGCCCGCAGCAGCCGCGGCACGTCGTCGCGGCTCCCCAGGACGCGCAGCTGCGGGACCTCCGCCGCCATCCCGCGGATCTCCTCCAGCTGCGGCCCCCCGCCGGCCATCAGGAAGTACGTCCGCGGATGGTCGGCCAGGTACCGCCGGGCGGCCTGGACGAACACCTCCGGCGCGTTCTGCGGCGCCAGGCGGGCCACGAAGCCGACCACCGGCCACCCTTCCTCCAGCCCCAGCGCGCGCCGCGTCTCCGCGGGGTCGGCGTCCGGCTCGAACTTGCGCAGGTCGATCCCGCTCAGCACCGTCACCAGCTTGCTGCGCGGCGCCAGCCGGAGCTCGGCCGACTTTTCCCCGTTGCTGTCGCAGACGGTGACGATGCGGTCCGTCGCCAGCGTGGCCAGCCGCTCCAGGCGGACGAAGGTGCCGCGCCAGCGGGCCGGGAAGGACAGGTCCTCGCCGGGGACGGTGTGGTAGGTGTGCACCACCACCGGCACCCGGGCCAGCGCCGCCGCGGCGCGACCCACCAGCCCGGCGTTGGCGCTGTGGGTGTGCACCACGTGGTAGCGCTCGCGGCGCAGGATGCGGGCGATCCGCCCCACCGCGCGCAGGTGCGCGCCCACGCTGAGCGAGCGCTGCAGCTCCGGCAGCACGTACAGCCGGTCGGCGGCGGCGCGGGCGCGCGCCTCGCAGCTGCCGCCGGCGCCGCCCATCAGGTCCACCCGGTAGCGGGCGCGGTCCAGCCCCTCCACGGTGAGGAAGGTGTTGTCCTGCGCCCCGCCCACCACCAGCTCGGTGATGATGTGCAGCACGCGGATGCGCCCGTCGGGCCTCTCGTCGGTCACGGAATCGGCGTCCAGGTGCGGAAGACGGGGGCGCGGGATCAGCGCCACCCGGGGAGCTCGCGCCCCAGCAGCATCTCCACGTAGGCGATGTCGGGCTCCAGCTGGCGGACGAGCAGGGCGCGGGTCTCGCGGTCCAGCGCGGGGACGCCGCCCCGCCGCCCCCGGTACACGCGCTTGAGCCCCAGCCGCTTGGCCAGGTTCACCGCGCCGTACAGACCGCGCCCGCGCAGCCACTCCGCCCCGGTGGTGGCGGCGCGCGCCAGCCGCGGGTAGCGGGGGAGCGACGCGGCGTTCACCCGCTCCCGCGCTTCGGGCGGCGCCGGGACGGCGGCCAGGCCGGCGAAGGCGTACACCTCCTGCAGCACCCGCTCCGGGTGGCCCGCGATGTCGTCGTGCAGCACCACCCGCACCCGCTCCGCCCCGAAGACGCGCAGCCAGCGGGGAAGGTGCACGGCGTAGCGGCTGGTCTCCAGCAGCTCCGGCATCTGCCGCAGCGCGGCGGCGAAGTCTCCCGGCACCCGCCCCTTCTTGAGGTGGTGCAGGTAGAGCGAGAAGGTGCGCTCCGCCGGGTCGCGCAGGCTCACGATCACCCGGCACGCCGGGTTGTGGGCGTGGATGCGCTCCGCCGCCGCCGGCTCCGCGAAGTACGTCGGGCCGATCTCCGCCAGCCGCTGGCCGGGGGCAGGCTCCGGGAAGTGCGCCCGGTACCACCCCCACCCGTTGGCGAAGTGGCGGTCGAAGAAGAAGGTCTCCTTGACCTCCCGCGGAAAGCAGAGCTCCGGGTGGTCGCGCAGGCACTCGAAGAGCCAGGTGGTCCCCGCCCGCTGCGGGCCCACCCCCACCAGCTCCAGCCGCATCCCCTCCGTCACGTCGCTCCTCCCGGCGCGGCGGGGCGCTCCACCTCCGCCGCCAGCGCGTGCAGCCATTCTTCCAGGTTGGTGTAGCCGTCGCCGTCGTCGTCCGCGTTGTGGCGGGGGGGCAGCGCCAGCCGGCGGACCACCGGGGCGCCCGCCGCGGGCCACTCCGCCGGGTCGGGCGCGTCGATGATCCGCCCCGTCCGCCCCCGCGCCTGCGCCACGATCCTGCGGTCCACCGCGTCGCGGTCCGCCGGACGCG
>DASTNU010000487.1:0-2405 GCA_035720605.1 Longimicrobium sp.
ATGGAGCCCGCGAAGATCACGTCCCCCACCAGCGCCACGCCGTCGCCCACCAGGATCACGTGCCCCGGCGCGTGCCCCGGCGCAAAGCGGATCGCCAGCGTGCACTCGCCAAAGCGCACGGAATCGCCCGCGACCAGCTCCTGGTCCGGCGGCGGCAGCGGCTCCATCCGCACCCCGAACCACTGCGCCTGCATGGGCGCCGCCTCGTACAGCTGCCGGTCGGCGGGGTGCAGCAGGATCGGCGCGCCGGTCTCGCGGCGGGCCAGGGGAATGCCCTCCACGTGGTCCACGTGCGCGTGCGTCAGCACGATCTGGCCGATGGTGACGCCGGCGGAGCGCGCCGCCCGGATGGCGTCCTCCGCCGCGGCGCCGGGATCGACGAGGATCCCCTCGCCGGTGCGTGCGCAGGCCACCAGGTAGGTGTTCTCCGCGAAGGCGCCGCCGGTGAACGAGCGGACGGTGACCTCGCCGGTGCCGCGCGCCTCAGCCACGGAGCGCCCCCAGCACCTCGTCGGCCCCGTGCGTCCCCGGCTGCGCGTAGGCGATGCGGCCTTCCTGGTCGATGAGGTACGTGGCGCGCGACACGCCGCTTTCCGTCAGCACGCCGTACGCGGACGCGATCTCGGTGTCCTGGTCCACGATGAGCGGAAAGTCCAGCGAGTACTTGTCGCGGAACTGCACGTGGCTCTCCAGGCTCCCTGGGTTCACCCCGAAGCGCGCCACGCCGGCCGCCGTGTACCGCGCGCCCTCGTCGCGCGCCAGGCACATCTGGCGGGTGCAGCCGGGGGTGTCGTCCTCCGGATAGAACATCAGCACCACGCTCTGTGTGCCGCGAAAGTCCGCCAGCGAGATCCGCTCGCCGTCCGTGGTCTGCGCCAGGAACACCGGCGCCTCGCTCCCCACCGGCAGCAGCCCTTCGGCCATATTCCCCGCTCCCTGGTTTGATCGTTGGCCCCATCCGCACGAACGGAGGGGCGGCGACGGGCATCTCACCAGCCCCTCTCTCCCGCAAGCGGGCGAGGGAGAGAAATTCGGGTGCGCCCCGGACGCATCCTGCCATTCTCCCTCCCTCCCGCCAAGATGGCACCGGGAAGGCGCCTCGGCAACGCGGCGGACCGGGGGCGGCGGGGGGATCAGGCACTCAACCTGCACGGGTGTTATCTTCAAGATGCGCGCGGCGCCCTCCACCGCGGGTGACGCGCCCCCCCGAGCCCCATGGGCCCATGAACACGCGCGAGGAACTTCTCCAGGACTCACCCGCCACGCTGCTGGACGAATGGCGCGACTTCGTCCACGAATGCGAGGCGGGGTATCCGTGGAACGCTGTCGAATACCACAACGACCTTTCCTTCCGCGACCGCATCGAGGCCGGCCTGGCGGAGGCGGAGCCGCAGGTCGCCGCGGAGATCGCGGAGCTGGATGCCCGCTTCCGGGCGCTGCTGCAGCCGGGCGTGCAGGTAGGCCCGGAAGAGGACGCGTGGTGGCACCGCGGCGTCCTTCGCTACGCCGGCGCCGAGCTGGCCGCCGGCCTCAAGGAATGGTTCCAGGTGGAGATGGAGGTCCGCGAGCGGCCGAGGTGATCGTTCGCCGGTGCGAATCCGGCGGTTCCCCGCCAGGTCGAGCGAAGGCTCTGCAGCCACTGCGTTGCGGAGCCTTTTCGCGTTTCTTCGCCAGGGTAAACCGCGGCTCGTCATTCCCTTCCCGGCTTTCCCGCCGATCGCGCCCCCCGGTGACGGGTGGATGCGCCCACCCTCGCGCTGCTGGGGCTGTGGGCGCTGTCCGGCTTGACCGAAGGTGTCATGGAGGGAGAGACGGTCCGCTTCGACGAGGGGGTGCTGCACTGGATGAACGCCCGGGCGACCCCGTCGCTGGACCTGGTGGCGATGGAGGTCACGGCGCTGGGCGACGGACTGGTGGTGACCGTCATCACCGTGGTGGCGGGGACGCTGCTCTGCCTGCTGGGACAGCGCGCCCACGCGGCGCTGCTCGCGGCGGCGGTAGGCGGCGCGTCGGTGATCTACCCGGTCCTCAAGCTGGTCTTCGACCGCCCGCGGCCCCAGCTCTTCGAGTGGCGCGCGCACTACGCCCTGTCGTCGTCCTATCCTTCCGGGCACGCCACCCTGTCCATGGTGCTGCTGGTGGTGCGCCACCCCCGCGCGGCGAACCCGACCGGGCCGGCAGAGAGCGATTGAGGCTGTCTTCGCGGCGGATGCTTCTCAAGATCGCGCATCAGGGGGGCGGGCCGCCTGGTCTGCCGCGCTCCGGAGATGGTCCGGCGACCGCATCCCCCTCAAAAAAAAATCGCGATGGCCCCCTGCCGCACTTCCATCCCTCTCCCGTTCTCGAAAGCCCGCGCCGGCTCGTGCCTCGTCGGCCGGCGCGCCATGCCGTCGGCGACCGGGCAT
>DASTNU010000488.1:0-2789 GCA_035720605.1 Longimicrobium sp.
AAGACGCTGCTGCACCAGGTCGCGCCGACGGTCGACGAGTTCGTGCGCCGGGCGCGCGCGGACCCGGCGCTCGCGTTCACGCCCGAGATGACGGACGTGGACGTGGCGGACCACCTGGGCACGCTGGTGATCGACGTCGCCAACTCGCTGGCCATCCTGGGGAACGCGGGCGGCGAGCCCAGCGAGCTGCTGGCCGACGGCAGCCGCATCCAGCGGCTCATCGGCGAGCTGCACGGCGCGCAGCGCCAGCGCCTGGGATGGAGCGAGCCGCAGCTGCAACGCGAGGTGCACCTGGTGCGCGACGTCTGCCTGAAGGCGGTGGAGCAGTCGCTCGGCGGCGACGAGAGAGCGCGCGCGGCGGCCGTGTCGGCGCTGGAGCGGCTGCTGGACGAGCGCACGCGCGCATGCCTCAGCGGCTTCCGCGCCTCCGTTGGCGCCGAGGGCTGACCGGCAATCCGGCCCTGCGTTCCCGCCACATCCGATCCATCACCCAGGCCACCTTCTCCCGGACGGGGGGGGTGGCCTGGCCGCCGTAGACCCTGGCTGGCGTTATGGGCCTGGTGCGGCGCGGATGATCCCGAATCCGCAAAACAACCTGTCCCGAGGGAGCCTGCTTCTTCCGAATCCCCACGAATTCCACGTACACCCTGACCGTGGTGGATCTTCACGCACAGGGCGCGCGGGCCGGCGGGCGAAATACCGTGAGCTCCGCCCATCTACCAGGAGTCCCGGAGTTCTGCACGCCCATACCAGGGGGTTCCATGCTGAAAGCGATCGTGATCCTCTCCTCGCAGGCCGTCCTTCTCGCCGGCTGCGCCTCTCTCGCGCGGCCGGTCGAGGAAGTTGACGCGGACCACGTGACGCTGATCGATGCGCCGGAGGGCGCCGCCGCTGCGGCAGCCGCGGCGGACGACTCGAGAGGGGAAGAGTTCGACGCCAGGCAGACCGGGCTGATCACCGACGCGGTACGCCGCGCGAACAGCATCACCTCCGACACGACCTTCGTGGCCGTGCTGCGCGAGATGGAGATCGCTCGCGAGATCGACTGGGGACGGAGGCGGCGCCGCCTGATCCCGAGGAGCGCCCAGTCCGCGCCCACCGCATGGCTGGTGGGCCGCTTCGCGACGGAAGGGAACTATCGCGTATCCGACGTCGGCGTGGGAACGACCTTCTCCTACCCGCCCACGACGGCCGTGACGACGGCCTGCATTCCCTTCAGCACCACGTGCGCGCTGGTGACGCACGTCTCGCCGGCCTGGGTCACGCGTACCAGCCAGATGATCAACGCGCTGGCCAACACGCTGGTACACGAGCGGGTGCATTCGTACGGGCAGATGCACGGCCTTTCCCAGAAGCGGGGACCGAACATGTGCGATGCCGCCTACGTGATCGGCGACCTGGCCGAGTCGCTGCTGCGCCGCCGCGACGAAGGCGCACCCATCGTTCCCCGACAGGTCCTCTGCCGAAAGCTGCGCCGCCGCCTGGTCGCCCGTGGAGTCGTGGCGGGCTAGGCGGGACGAGCCACGTTTCCCCACACGGAACGGAGGGCGCGGGGATGACCCCGGCGTCCTCCGTTCCGTGTCTTGACCCTGATACGGCATCGCGAAGGAATGACTCGCCGCGCCGCATCGGGCCTCCCTCAGGAAGACGAACGTTCCGGTGAGGCTGGGACACCCCCTTCAGAACGACGGGTGCTTTGCCGGATCAGGGATGATCCGTCGTCCGCTGCCACCATCAGCGCGGCAGGGTTGCCCCGCCCCCTGGGGCGGAAGTGCCACCGTTTCCGGAATCAGCCACTCACCCGGTTTTCTCCGCCAGCTTCGCAAACCCATCCAAAAATTGGGCTTGCGCGCACTCGCCGCGTCATCTGGCGCCGGGCGCGAGAGATGCGCGTAACGGCAGATCGGCAACACCCCGTGCATCTGCCGCGGCATCCTCTGAAGGCAGATACCCCAGCACCAACCGGGTTCGGCAATCGCACTCGCCGTCGTTCGGGAAGGACGGCTGCATATGCTGCATCTCCGCGACCGCTCGACTCTCCACATCCGGGGCCCTCCCTCCGCCGGTGGTACGCGACCTTTCGTACCCCCGGGTCTTTGCACGTCCGCCCCCCGGCGGAACACGCAGAATCCGCGGACGGCGCACGCCGTGAGACCCTCCACTCCCCTCACCCTTCCCCGGAGGAGCTCCATGAAATCCCCCCTCTCCAGAGCCGCCCTGCTCTTTCCCCTCGCCCTGCTGTGGGCGTGCGGGGCGGACACCGACGACGTCGCCGGCGTGGCGGCGCCTGCCTGGACCGCGCACGCGCCGCCGGGCCTTCCCGGGCTCGTGAGCTGGTGGCCGGGCGCCACCACGAAGGACGTCTCCGGGCCCAACGACGGCGTGCTCGTCAACGGCGCCGCCATCGCGAAGGGCCGGGTGGGGCCGGGGTTCAGCCTGGACGGCATCGACGACTACTTCATGGCGCCGGCCCACCCCAGCCTGGACGTGGGCGCGCAGGGAAGCATCGTCTTCTGGATGCGGTCGAACCCCGGCAACCCGATGAGCTTCTGCTGCCAGGGGCTGGTCACCACCGACTACTTCGCGGTGGAGATCTCCGGCGGCGGAGACCCGATCGTGGGCGTGAACGTCTACATCCACACCACCGCCGGCGGGTTCGTGCACACCTCCGACGCCAACGGCGGCGGCGCCGTGGTCACGCCCGGCGACTGGCACCACGTCGCGGGAACGTACGACGGCGCGAAGCTGCAGCTGTACGTGGACGGCGCGGCGTGGGGCAACCCGCGCTT
>DASTNU010000489.1:0-4242 GCA_035720605.1 Longimicrobium sp.
GACGCGATGGATCGTGTGGGCGACGTTGCTCCAAGGTAGCCGCCGGCTCCCCGCGCGCACAGCCGGGCGTGCACGACGCTTGATCCGGCGGCGCCGCGACGTTACACATTCCCGCGCGGGAGAGCCCACTCTCGCACTCTCGTACTTCCGCACTCTTCTTCCCGAGGGCCTGTGCGTACCGCAACAACCTCCGCCATCCGCCAGGCCGCGCACCGCGCGCGCTGAGGGGACGGAGCCGCTCCACCCGGGCACCCCGCCCGGGCACATCCTGGTCATCCCTCTCCCTCAGGGCTTCGCGGCCGCGGTCCTGGCGTGGTCACCCACGCCGTCCGGACACCGCCGGCGGCTGAACCGTGCCCATGCGGGCCGCGCGGAGGTGCATCCGCGGCGCCCGCGGACCAGGAGATCCACTCCCGTGAAAGACGATTTCCCGCCGTCGATGGACGGCGTTTCCGCGCGCCTTGCCCCGCTGGGCTGGGACGGCACGTTCGCGCGCGAGCTCGAAGGTCTGCAGATGCGGGACGCGGTGCCCGCCCGCGTGGTCGCGGAGCACCGGGACCGGTACGTGGTGGCGGATGGGGACGGCGAGCGCGCGGCGGTGCTGGCGGGCCGCCTGCGCCACCGGTCGCGCAGCCGCGACGACCTGCCCGCCACCGGCGACTGGGTGGCGGTCGATGCCGGCGCGGACGGGACGGCCGCGATCCACGCGGTGCTGCCGCGGCGCAGCGCGTTCCGCAGAAAGGTGGCCGGCGAGGTGACGGAGGCGCAGGTGCTGGCGGCGAACGTGGACGTGGCGCTGGTGGCCGCGGCACTCCCGGCGGAGCTGAACGAGCGCCGGATCGAGCGCTACCTGGCGCTGGCGTGGGAGAGCGGCGCCGTGCCCGTGGTGGTGCTCACCAAGGCGGACCTGGCGGATGACGTGGATGCGGCGGTGCGCGCCGTCCGCGCGGTCGCGCCGGGAACGGACGTGGCCGCCGTGTCCGCCGTTTCGGGTGAGGGGGTGGATGCGCTCGCGCGATGGCTGCGGCCGGGGCGTACGGCGGTGCTGCTGGGCTCGTCCGGCGTGGGCAAGTCGACGCTGACCAACCGGCTGCTCGGCGCGGAAGCGCTGCGGACGGGCGCCGTGCGGGACGACGGCAAGGGCCGCCATACCACGACGCATCGGCAGCTGGTGCGGCTGGAGAGCGGGGCGCTGCTGATCGACACGCCGGGGATGCGCGAGCTGCAGCTGTGGACGGCGGACGCGGGGCTGGAATCCGCGTTCGCGGACGTGGAGGCGCTCGCCGCGTGCTGCCGGTTTGGCGACTGCGCCCATCGGGCGGAGCCCGGCTGCGCCGTCCGCGCGGCGGCGGAATCCGGCGCGCTGGACCCGGCAAGGCTGGAGAGCTGGCACCGGCTGCGCCGGGAGCTGGCGTGGCTGGAGGTGCGCCAGGACGAAGCCGCCGCCTCCGCCGAGCGCGCGCGGGCAAAGACGATCGAGCGCGCCTACCGTAGCCACGTGCGCCGCAAGTACGGGTGAGGGAGGGCGCCGGTATCGCGCCCCAGCGGTTGAAACCGCCGTTTCGCGCAGTTGAAGCCCCGCGCAGTTGCGGGGCTTTCCGCTGTTCCAGCCGCGGCTTCAGCCGCCCCGGCGGGGAGCCTGCCCTACCGCCCCTCCGCCTCCAGCATCTGGACGATGGTCTCCAGCGAGTCCGCGTCCTCCGGCTTCTTGTCCGGGCGCCAGCGGAGCATGCGGGGAAAGCGGACGGCCACGCCGCTCTTGTGACGTGGCGAGCGCTGGATCCCCTCGAAGGCGAGCTCGAACACCAGCTCCGGCTTTACCGTGCGCACCGGCCCGAAGCGCTGCACCGTGTTGCGGCGCACGAACGAATCGACCCGGCGGATCTCCTCGTCCGTCAGCCCGCTGTACGCCTTGGCGAACGGCACCAGCTCGCCGTCCTTCCACACCCCGAAGGTGTAGTCCGTGTAGAGCGAGGCGCGGCGGCCGTGCCCGCGCTGCGCGTAGATCAGCACGGCGTCGATGGTGAACGGCTCCACCTTCCACTTCCACCACCCGCCCTTGCGCCGCCCCACCCCGTAGGGTGAGTCCATCCGCTTGAGCATGAGCCCCTCCGCGCCTCGGCCGCGCGCCTCGCGGTGAGCCTGCAGCACGCCGTCCCACGCATCCGCGCGCACCGCCGGGGAGAGCAGGATGCGGCCCGCGGAGGGGGTGGAGCGCACCACTTCCTCCAGCCGCGCCCGCCGCCGGGCGAACGGCTGCTCGCGCACGTCGATGCCATCGATCTCCAGGAGGTCGTAGGCGAGCAGGGCGACCGGCACCTCCGCCAGGATCTTCGGCCCCAGCACCTTGCGCCCGATGCGCCGCTGCAGCTGCGCGAACGGGAGCGGGCCGTCGCGCCAGGGCATGATCTCGCCGTCGAGCACGGTGCCGTCCGGCAGCAGCACCGCGGCCTGCGCCAGCTCCGGGAAGCGCTCGGTGATCAGCTCCTCGCCGCGCGACCAGATGAAGGTGGCGCCACGGCGGCGAATGACCTGCGCGCGAATGCCGTCCCACTTCCACTCCGCCTGCCACTCGCGCGCATCCCCCAGCGCCTGCAGCTCGCCCTCCAGCGCATACGCCAGAAAGAAGGGATACGGCCGGCTGAGGTCCGCGTCGCTGGTGTCGGCGGCCAGCAGGCGCAGGTAGAACTCCGGGGTGGGATCCCACGCGCCCATCAGCCGGTGCGCGATGGCCGCCTCGTCCACCCCCGAGACGCGCGCCAGGGCGCGCACCACCAGGCTCTGCGACACGCCCACGCGAAAGCTTCCCGTGATCAGCTTGTTCCAGACGTACGCCTGCGGCCCATCCAGCTCCGCCCAGGCACGCTGCACCTCCGCGCGCTGCGCCGGCTCGTCCTCGCCGCGCAGGGGGAGCAGGCGGTCCTCCACCCAGTGCCGCAGCGGCAGGTCGCTGGACGCGCCGGAGTCGGGAAGGAGGAGCGAGATCGTCTCCGCCAGGTCGCCGACGGACTCGTAGCACTCGCCGAACAGCCACTCGGGAACGTCCGCCGCCTCCATGGCCCAGGTGGCCAGCTTGCGGGCGCCCACCAGGCGCTTGGGGCGTCGGCCGCTCAGGAAGTGCACCGCCCACGCCGCGTCCTCGGGCGGCGTGCGCACAAGGTACGCCGCCAGCGCGTCCACCTTTTCGCCGGTCCTGGTGGTCTCGTCCAGCTCAGCGTACAGCGCGGCGAAGGCCTTCACGGCAGGCGGCAGTCAGGGAATCAGCCCAACCCGGGACAGGTACTCGGCCGGCACCTGAGCAGACACCGGGCCGCAACCACCCATCTGGTCGTCACGCGTCCGGTGTGGGCGGCGCGAGGGAGAAGAACCCGCACAACCGCTGGTCAATCTGGTCCAGCGATGCCTCATCCAGCACATAGGGCGTTTCATCCTCGATGTCGCGTCTGTGCCAGATGGAGTGCACCAGCGGAATGGGCGCCAGCACCGAAGTCACAGATCGGGCGAACACCCGCATCCAGTCACTCGATGGCAACCGCAGCACCGCCGGCTCGATCAGAGCTGCGTCATCGGGCAGAAGCGGCAGGATGAGCTGGTAGTGTCGAGCGATGGAATACCGCGGCTGGGTCAGGATGACGGCAAAGCGGGTTCGCAGGGCGCGCGCCAGTCTGTGCTCGAGCCGCACTACGCGGCCTCTCCGCGATCCGGACGGCGCTACACCGGACAGGCAGGAGCCGGTTCCAATCCCCAGCGCAATCCGCAAAGCTGTGCGTAAGGCAGCGAGAGACGCGCTGACCGATCCTGCATGGGCGGGCAGCCGCTCGTAGCGCTCGCGGATGAGAATGCCCGGATAGAAGACCGTTCGCTTCTCCAGCCCGTTCCGATTCACGCCCCGCAGGCGAGGCTCCACGTGCACACCCACGGCGCCAAAGTGTGCTTCCGCCTCCTGGGTGCTGCCGTAGATCAGGGTACCCGGCGCGCCGATGCCACAGGTCGTAGTCAGCACGAACGGACGTGGTTTGTCTTCGTTCAGCCGCGTTGCTCCGCGTTCCATCCAGAACACGTGCCCGGGTCGGAACTCCGCCAGGCGCATTCCGCGGCGGTATGATGGCGGGTTCATGCACGCATGTCGCAGGTGGCGCAATCTGACCGGCGATAATCTACCGGTCCTGAAACGGCGAAGGCCGGACGTTTCGTCCGGCCTTCCACAACTCGATTTGCCCCGCAATCACGCGGGCCTGATCA